>NZ_JAUBTS010000003.1:0-236384 GCF_036705105.1 Microcoleus sp. B9-D4 | reverse complement strand
GCCGGATGTGCCCAAAGGTACAAGTCCGGTTTTGAGGGGAGGGGGTTACAGCGATGTAATCCCTTTACCCGACTAATTCTGAAACCTAAAGATGATGCGAAGGCAATACTTGATAAAGTCAGCGAATTTCTGGCAGAACGAGGCATGAAGGTTAGTGAAAAGAAAACTAAGCTAACAGCTACGACAGATGGATTTGACTTCCTCGGTTGGCATTTCAAAGTGCAAAACAACGGAAAGTTTAGATGCGTCCCATCAACGGACAATTTTAAAGCGTTTCGTCAAAAGGTAAAACACATCGTTAACAACTCGAATTATGGTGCTACGGTCAAAGCTGAGAAATTAGCCCCTGTAGTTAGAGGCTGGAGAAATTACCATCGCTACTGTAAGTTGGAAGGGTCACGGTTATCACTGTGGTTTACCCAAAATAGAGCCTTCAAGGTATTCAATAAGGAATCGAAACAATCTCGCTACACCAGCAAGAAACTGCTTGATAAAGCATTCCCGACGGTTCCTTACTCCGAAAACAAATTTGTCAATGTCAAAGGGGAGAAGTCACCCTACGACGGAGATATAGCCTACTGGAGTGAACGTAACAGCAAGCTCTATAACGGCGAAACCTCTAAAGCTTTAAAACGGCAAAACCATAAATGTGGGAAATGTGGTCTAAAAATGCTAGGCGATGAAAAGGTACATCTACACCATGTAGACGGAAACCATAGTAACTCGAAAATTAACAACCTTCTAGCGGTTCACGAAAGCTGCCACGATTATCTACACATGAGCAAAAGCGAAAGCTAAGAACATCGGGAGCTGGGTGCGGGGAAACTCGCACGCCCAGATCTAACTGAGAGGTGCGGGGAGTAGTATCCCCCATCGACTCAACCATTGTTTGCTGAGAATTAGAGTCATATTTGCGGAGTTTGCACTCAGAAGAAGAGAGAAGTAAAAAACTCAATATTTTTACTTCTGCCAAGCGAGCCTTTTTTGCAAAAGACATCAGTCTTTGAAAATCGGCATTAACAAGTATTTGGCATCCATTAGGATGTTGGGCTTGGAGCGGTTGCCAGCAGGAACTAAAATGGCGGGGCCGTCGCGCTGAGTGAGGTGCATTTGGAGTTGGGAACTAGCGATCGCTTTTGCACCTTCCAACAGGTATTTTATGTTGAATGAAATTGACAAATTGCTGTCTGAGTTAACGTGCGCTGCCATCTGTTCCAAACCGTTTCCAAATTCTCTGAAAAGCGACAGTGACACTTGCTGTGCTTCGCTATTAATGCGGATGCTGAGCGTTTTTTCTTTCTTGTCTGCCAGCACAGCAATTCTCTCTATAGCTTTGATGAAAGGTGCTTTTTCCAGCGTTACCTGATGTTGGAAATCCTGCTGCAATAAATCGGGATAAGCTGGGTATGTGCCTTCTAAACAGCGCGTTACTAAGCGCTGCGCTCCCCACCGGAATTCTACCAGAGCGCTCTCAGTGCTGTAAGAAAGCTCTACTGGGTCAGCGGATGTCCTGCTCGATAAAATTCGCTCCAGTTCGGCGAGCGATTTAGCTGGGACTGTAAGCTCTAGAGGCTGTGCAATTTCCGCTTGTTTCTTCTTAGAAAAACCTTGAATTGAAGTATTGAGGACAACCAAACGGTGGCCGTCTGTGGCAGCAAATTCGAGGCTATCTTGGCAGATTTTGAAGTAAACACCTGTCAGGATGTGCTTGCCTTCATCGGTAGCGGTGGCAAATAGTGACCCTTTCAGCCCTTCTTTCAACGTTTCAGCGGGGATGCAAATTGTTTGCGCTGTTTTTACTTCAGGAATGGCAGGGAATTCTTCACTCGAAATCCCTCGAACTTGATAGCGACCGCAAGCAGCAATTAAGGTAGCAACTGGACTGTTGCTAGCCTCTGGCAAGGTGATGTTATTCCCGCTATCTTCGCTATCTTCGCTATCTTCACCTTCGCGATTCAAGGCTTCGCGACTGACCAAAGTGATATCTCCGGGCGAGAATTTCCCGACAATATCACTGAGAAGTCCGACTGGAATAGTCATGTCGCCGGGAGATTGAACGTTGGCCTCAAAGGAGGTTTGAATAGCCAATCTCATGTCGAAGACGGTAAGTTGGACTCGCTGCGTTTTTTTGCAAGCAACTAAGAGGACATTTCCTAACACGGGGTGGGTGGGTTTTGCTGGGACAGCTTTGCTAACAAGTTCGAGATGGTTGGCTAAATTGTCTTGGGTGCAAACTAGCTTAATTTCTGGTGATAAAAGCTGGGGAGAATCGCTATCGGGGGATTGGTGTTGGGATTTTTCTTCAACTTTTTGCTCATCTTTGACCAAAGGTTTGGTTCGTTCTAAGGTAACACTTGCCTTGGGTTTTATTTTGGATGAACCGTTTTCTTTATTTCGTCTTTTAGCTGTATCGGTGGGGGTTTTGGTCTGCATCTTTGTGCGTTAAAATAGCTGCTAAGCGGGGGCAGCGTTAGCTGCCTAGAGAATAGCTTGTATTAGCAGCTTGTCACTCAACTTTAGATATAGAATTACTCAAAAAAAGCTAATTCAGATAAATCAGCATTCATAGTAGGAATTAACAAAGTGCGATCGAGATATTTATTGCCCCGTTCGCAGGATGTTTCAGGACTAAACAAACAAGCATGACAAGCCGCCCAATGCAAAGAAGTTGTATTTTGTAAAGGGCTATGTTCTGCACATAAAGGGTCAGAAGCACATAAACCAATTTGTTCTAAAGCTTGGTCAATATGACGACCAAAAGTACCTGGTTCACCTAAACTGACTAATCCCCCTAGCGTACCTTCGCTGTCTGGTGCGGCTGTATAAATCAATACACCCGCCATTGGGCCATTATCTTCATTAGGATCTTTTGAGTAAATGCGTTCCCGCAAACTAGCAGCATTGTAACCACATTCTATTACTAATTGTCGCATCAAAGCATGAGCGAAGGAATGAAGTAAAATATAACGAATACCGGGGAAATTAGTATCAGGATCTAAGGAACGCGCCCTGCGCCAACGACGATGCGCTTCTAAGCTTTGTTGTTCGTAAGTTTTTAATCCAGGTGTACTGGATAACCATTTTTGTAATTTTTCTTCTTGAAACTGCATAAAAATACCTTCGCCGCGCACTTCTGAAGCTGGAACCCATGTAGGTTCAGAACGACTCAAAGGAGCCCAGTATTCTTCGGGTAATTCTCCAGTTTCAGCATAGTCACCAGGAGATTCGATGCGGGAAAAACCAACTAAAGCACGAACTTCTCGCAAGCGTTCTACTAAGACAACTTTTTCAAAATAAGCTTCGTAACCATCAGGAGGGGCGACAGATGTTAACCGAAAATCAGCGCTATTTAAACTGGTGTCTACGTGAGAAAAAACTTGCCATTCTGGGGTTTTGATATCTTTCACATCCAGAAGGGGGGCTTCCCCAGCCCCTTGACGTTTTTGTGCGATTTCTTGCCAGATTTCACCATCTGAATATTTAGCAAATTCTTTGAGTTGACCGATTTGGCGGAAAGCAGCTAAAATATCAATTGTAGTAGCTTTTTCTAACACCGTCCAATGTTTATCAATTAGTTGCCCCAGTTGATTAATAGTAGTGGGAATCGAGAGTACAGAAAGGGTGATGGGAAACCAGCTATTTGATGCACCGAGTAAGATAGTTTTCATTTGCTTGGTACATCCGTCTTCTGCAAAGTTGCGTAAATGGGGATGGCGGCCGCGACACTGAGGCATATTCATTTTACCAAGTTCGCCAAAGGCATCGGACATTCGGCGAGATTTACCGCAACTATCGCATTTTACTTCAATATCGGTGGCAGACCCAGAGATGCCATATTCATAGAGACGCAGAGAACCTTTGCAATTACTGTTACCTCTATGAACGAAGTAGCGCCAGGGAAAATCATCTAAGTGTCCGTGTTGACAAGCTACTAAAAATCTGGCCGGGATGGCTGTTGGAGAAAAATTGCGACAATTACTATGAATGTAGCGATTTTGGTCGGGTCGATGGCGGTCGGTTTTTAACGCAAATAGCCCCGCTCTTAAAGGTGCGAGTAATCGACATTGGGGACAAACTACCCAGGTGGGGAAAGGTGAGACTGGAATTCCTACTTTGGCGCTTTCATCAAATAAGTTAGGGATAAGGTTGTTTGATTGAGATATAGGTGGCGTTAGCAGTTTTTTGACTTGATTACCGATTTCTTTTTGCACTGCTGCTAGTAATCGGGCTTCTCCTAATTCTGAGGCGTGAGTGAGTTCCCAATCATCTAATCCCATTACCATTGTTGATAAATTGGGTAAATCTACAATAGAACCAATGCCTGAAGAAAATAAAATTTGGCTGGGTCGGAGTTCGCCGACTTTGTTTTTAGAAGAGGATTGATTTGTTGTCATTGTATTAACTAATATATGGCGAACCTAAATGATTTGTGCAAATATCTAGCGGTGGTGCCGACGGCGCGCCCGTTGGCTGACAAGGGAATCGTGGGGAATTGCTTCTAAAAGTTTAAATCAATTGGGGTAGTTTCACTCCTTGATTGTATTGGACGATCGTCATCATCGGGGATACGATCGTCTAAAATTAATCCAATATTCGGTTCAACATTTCGCAAGGAATTTAAACAAGTAAATGATTGCCAATTGCTTTGTCCGGGTTGTTCTAATAATCCTATTGTGAGCCCGTCTTTTTTAGTCTGATATCCTAAGATTTTTCCTCCCGTTGTATCCGCTGCTTCTGCTAACCAATAGTCTAATTTAGCTTCTAATTCCTGTTTTACTAAATCGCGGGTCTTAGTATCTCCTACTGCCAAAGCCCGATCGCAAATCGCATTCATAGCAGCTTCTACATAAGGATGATGGCGAGAAATCCTACCAGCTTTATCATTCGCGTTTAATTCGCTACCTGCCAAACGCACTAAGGAAACGAATAAAGCAGCTAATCCTCGGTCAAGGGCGCGGGGGGCAAAAGGAGTAATTGAGAGGGCTTCAACGTGCTGATAGAAGGTAGCATGATAATGTTCAAATTGCTCGTAATGAGATAAATCTCTCGGTCGTGCCCAGTTATAAACAGTAAATACTAAACCGGGGAAACTTCGCCCTACCCGCGAGGTTGCTTGGATGTATTCAGCAGTATTTTTGGGTTGACCAGTGACTACCATTACGCCTAAACGTTTTACGTCTACGCCCACAGAAATCATGTTAGTAGCTAGTAAAACATCTAAGGGTTTGCGCTTGTTACTTTTGTTGGACTTCTCTGAGGAAAAAGGAGTTTCTAACCAATTTAATACAATGGGAATATCGGTAGAATTTTTGCGCGAGGTCAATTCTTCTACTTCCAGCCTCAGACGTTTTGCTAACCCTCGGCGGTCGGTTTTTCCTAAGCGAGATTGAATGTCATCATCCACTAAACGCCTGGTTCCTCCTAATTCCCGCATGGAGTTAAAATAACCCACTAAGGTCATCCAAGGGTCAACAGAATCGCCATATTTTTCAAACAAATATTGAGAGGCTGCCAATACTGCTGTATAAACGCGAATTAATGCTGCTTTTAATCGCCTTCCTGTGGCACAAATCCCCAAATATCGCCGACCTGGATAATCCTCAGAAGGCGGACGCTGACAGGAAAAAAAGTTATCTTCAATATCTAATCCTTGGGGAGGGAAAACTTGCACTTGGCGCAAAAATAGGTTATGTACTTGGTCACGCGCCTGTCTAATTGTCGCAGTGGAAGCGATTACTTTTGGGCGGACTATTTTACCGTTCACTTCCCACGATGCCAGTTTATCTACGGCGGTTTCATAGAGTCCGACTAGGGTTCCTAAAGGGCCACTAATTAAGTGTAATTCATCTTGAATAATTAAATCTGGCGGCCGCAAGGGATTGGTAGGAATTGTTTTAGCAGTGGGGAGTCCGTATTTACTGGGGTGAGAGTTTGTATCTTCGATTTCAGGAGAACGAAAACCGTGACGGGTGCAATATCCGTCTACTTGTCCGAATAGCATTTGTACAGCGCCATTCCAGGGCATTTGGGCAAATTTATCAACAGTTGCTATCACTAATGTTGGCAAACGACGATAGATTTCTTCATCTACAACTACGATGGGTAAACCTTCGGTGGGAGATTGTTTTTGGGTAAATAAACATTTGCCTAAAGCATCACCACAATAAATTAAAGTGCGTCCTTGTCCTTTGGCAAATGATTCTACTTTAATATGTTGTTTGCCGGGGTCAATTTGAGAACCACACCAAGGACAGTTAGTTAATTGATGCGGGGAACCGCTGCTAGTGGGTTGGTATTGTCCGAGTTTTTGTTTGAGAAATTCATTGCTTTGTTCGGTTCGGTTGGGTGTGGTTTTCATCCCTACCCATAACCCAATTCTAAACGGTTCTTTTCCCCATTTATTTTCATCTTGGCGGCGGATTTCTTCGCAGGCACAAATTAAGGTTGTGGCGCGTTGAAATTGTTGTAATGTTAAGAGGCGGAGGGTGTAGCGCATGAGGACAGCAACGCCTGCTGCGCCGGAACGTCCGGCAATATCTCCTTGCAATCTTCTCAGTCCAATGGTGTAAGCTGTTAATCCTAGATAGGCTTCGGTTTTACCGCCGCCGGTGGGGAACCAAAGTAAATCTGCGATCGCATCTGTGGGATGACATCGATCTGGGTGGTCTAATTCGGTGATACTGGGAAGATTTAGCAGGATAAAAGCTAACTGAAACGGTCGCCAGGTGCGATTCTTGGGAATATCAATATTATCCCATTCGCTGGCTTCGCCGCGCCGTTTATTTTCTGCATAAATTGAGTGAATCCGCTGCTTCCACATGGCGAGATTCATAAATTGGAACGCTTCAGCAGCCTGAGAATCTGTTTGTAATAATGTGATTCCTGCTTGAATTCTATCGCAAGTTATTTGACAATTTGCCAAGGCTGATTTTGCCGCCTCCTGATAATCCTCTAAATCGGCGGTGGAGTCGGCAATTTTCGCATTTTGTTGGGTAATCCATTCACTATAAGCAATAGTTAAAGAACTTAAAGCAGTTGATAAATCTGGAATTTCTGCAAGTTCTTTCATATCTAAAATTAATCCCGCCAGTCCCGGTATTTCCTCAATAGTTGGCGGCGTAGTTTGGGGTATTTCGTAAGCGGGGACGACTTTAGTCGCAAGGCGGATAGCCCGATGTTTTTGGCTGGCTTCCCCATCGCACTTTCCGGCTAAAATTTCCGCGTGTACGCCCGTCCCGTGTCCAACGGCAAATTCTATGCAGTCGCGGTACTGCATCGCCATTGCTTGTTCTTCGGCAAATAAGACGGGATTGAGTTTACCGAGTTGGCGTTTCAGTCGCCGTTTAATGAAAATATCGGGATAATTGGAGTCGGCAGACTCAACGCTTAATTCTGGTTGAAATAACCAAGCGCTATCGCGTCTAATTTCCGGTTCTTTTTGTCCATTAACTAAAAAGAGAGTCACAATCCAATCTTGATGCTGTTGGCGAATTTGACCTTGAACAAATACTGCTTTTTCTGGATCGATTTGCCAAGGATTAATCGTACCTACTTTTAAGACAATATCCGGTGATGTTCCTCGAATGGGGTAGCGTCGCCACAAGGTTTTTGCTTCGCCAGTGGAAGTTTGGACGCTTTCGCTTTTCTCTCTTTCGTATTGTCCCCACCCTGCTTTTACTTTTATTGCTTTGGCATTTCCATCAACACAAAAAGTCATGCCAATTGCGGAGGGAAACATTTTCTCGGCGGGGAGAATGTTACTTTCGGTTGTGCCTTCTTCTAAAGTACCGCTACCGGAAATGGCTAATTCATCCATTTGTTCGGGCGTTTCTTCGAGTTCTTCGGGTACAATATGCCGATCGCTAGGTGCGATTAATCCGACGAGATAGCGATCGCTAACTCGCATTTCGTCTATCTCTTCATAGTCTCCTCCCGCTGGGCCGAGTAAATCATCTAATATTGCTTGTTCTAATTCTGCCCGAATTTGATAATAACTTGGGGTTTCTAAAATAGAAGGATGCTTGTTTTCACTATTTTGATGGTTATTGTTTTCACTATTTTGATGGGTATTGAAATAATGTACAACTTTTTGAGCAATGTTATCGGACATTGTAGGATTTTCTAAGTCGATGACATCGCTATCATCTAAACTAAGACCATTTAATAAGACTGCTAAATGTTGTTCGTTGGCAGAAATGACGCTACTCCAATCTAGTTGGGCGGCGCGATTTTTTAACTGTTCGTTAATCGCTGCGAGGTCTAAGTTGCCCGGTAGTATAGCAGGGAGTTGGATAATATTCATAACATTGCAATATTTCGTAATATTCATAAATTAGCAATTTAGCATTTTAGCATAATACCACATTTAAATACATAGGGTGCGTCACGGCTACGCTTAACGCACCATCTTTCACTAAATGTGATAGTTTTAAATTGCACCTTTATATCAAATCGTCTATTGTGGCTAAGGATCGTTTTCATCAAGTTGTTAAAACTGCTCTTACTAAGGATGGGTGGAATGTTACTCACGATCCACTTAAAATTAAAGTGGGCGGTGTAGATATGGAAATTGACTTGGGGGCAGAACGATTACTGGCAGCAGAGCGAGGAAATGAGAAAATTGCGGTAGAAGTCAAAAGTTTTTTAGCTAGTGCATCGGCAATTTCTGAGTTTCATACAGCACTGGGGCAGTTTATTAACTATCGGGCTGCATTGCGTCGTGAAGAACCAGATCGCATTCTCTATTTAGCCATACCCGATTTAATCTATAACAGCTTCTTTCAACGTGATTTTCCAGCATCAATGCTGCAAGAAAATTCCGTAAAATTGATTATTTACGACATTGAACTGGAGCAAATTTCACAATGGAAAAACTAACGGATCAATTAACCAACTATCAGCAAATTGTACAGCAATTATTGATGGATTACGCAGAAATTAAGCCAGCTTATGGTGATATTGAAGTTGAAACTATCTTTGATACACAGCGAAATCACTATCAAATTGTGCATCTGGGTTGGCAGCATAAACGCTGGGTACATGATTGTATAATACATCTTGATATTCGCAATGAGAAAATCTGGATTTTTTACAATTCAACAGAACATGATATTGCAGCAGATTTAGTCAATTTGGGTGTACCAAAACAAAATATTGTGTTAGGTTTTTATCCTCCTTTCATGCGGGAAATGAGTGATTATGCAGTGGGCTAAAAGTAGAATAAATTTTGTAGTAAGCACTTTAGTGCGAGAAGGACTGAAGTCCCTACTACGAACGTTGGTTTCATCTGCTAATCAAAATAAGCTTAACTGTCCCTCAGATGATACCTGTTTTTTAGCAGTTTTTCCCCCACTTTTCCCCTTTTTCTTCCCTTTATCGTGCAACCCTTGGGCGACTTCTTCGGCGTAGCGTTGGTGATTCAGCAGCAAGAGTCTATCTAGCACTTCCCGCCGTGCGGTTTCGCTGATGGTGTAGCGCAATCCTTGTTTGGTTTCGTGGAAATCATGTCCTAAGTCTATGTCTTGCCAACCGTAGGCGGCGGCGACGGCGTTATCCATTTCTATGTGCAATTCTCGCAGTTGTTGAATATCGGCGGCGGTTTCGTCGGGGTTGTGGAAGCGGTTGTAGGTTTTGGTTAATCCTTCTTGGCGAGTTTGCATGATGCTTTGGCGGTGGGTGTAATATTTTTCGCCAGTATCTTCTAGGTTTGTAGGAAACACTTTAGTGCTTGAAGGACTGAAGTTTTTACTACAAATGTGTGAGGGGAAGGGGAAGGTTTCAAAACAGTCTGAGGGAGTGTATCGAGTTCCTGCACCAAGAGTTGAAGAATGGTAAATAAACCATTCAGTATGTGCCATTGATTGCAAAATCGCTAATGAAGTATAATCTTCAAAATCAAATACTACTATCATCTCTGACATAACTAAATTTGTTGTCACAAATGTGATAGAGTTAGTATTGCTAACACGGGCACGGACTAAAACTCGCTTCTTATTTGCGATCGCATCATAGAGTGCTGGACGTTTGTCTGCATAAATCCACCACTTTTGCGGTAGCGGTGTCCTAAGCACAAATTCCCCGTTTTCTTTCTGCCGTGTTCTCTCAGGCTTAACCTTCTCTTCTACAATTGCCAAACAATCAGGATAATCAACTGCATAAGGTCTACCCTTCGGCTTCTTCGGATCGTCATGTTCAGCATCCAACGCCCAATCGTGGAAATTAATCACCCAGCGACTCGGTGATTGGTCGGCGTTAGTATTCAAATCCTGACCGTTTAGATAAGGAAATAAAACATCTTTGTTGCAAGGGTCTTTTTCAATTAATGCTTGGGCTTCTTCTGGAGTCAGGACAAAACCCATACCTAACACATATGAACCTATGAAAGATTTATCCTGGTTCGTTGCTAAACGATAAGGGTTTCCTACCACTTTTGCTGATGTTGTCAGAAATGGTGTAATTCCATAAACAGGCTTTTCATCTAAGATAAATTCACCTTGCCAGCGCCCCTGATGAAGCCAAACATGAGCGACTTCTAAACTAGCAGTTCCATCCCATTTGCGACTGGGTACAGCACGAGGAATCACACAGCCATTGGCAATTAGTTGGTCTAAGCCTACCTCGCGCGTATCTCCTTGGGCAATCGTGTTTGTCGCAACTAAACCAAATCCACCATTAGAACTAAGTAGCTGTTGCGCCTTTAAGAAAAAGTAAGCACATAAATCAGCATTTCCTCTTTTTCCACTTGCAATTCTTTCTACCAGAAAATCCCGATAATCCGTACCGAGTACACCAGTAATCTTTTTGCCTCCCTGAAATGGTGGATTTCCAACTAAAGCAGCAAACCCCTTGGGTGCTGAATCATGCAAAAACACTTCTGGAAACTCCAACTCCCAGTGAAACGGGCGCAACTTCTCTAAATCAGGCAACATCTGACGCACCTCGTCAGAAACACTCGCCCCATCCCGAAACGCCGTTAACAGCGTTTGCCTTAACCCTTCTCGTTCCACCTCAGACAAATCGTTAAAATAACTAGCAACCAGCAAATCGCAGCCATCGCGCAAATCATTAGCAACAGCATTTGCCTTCGCCAACAAATAAGCCTTCTCCGTTTGGTCTTGCGCCGTCATCCCAGGTTTCGCTGCAATTTGCCGCCGCAACTCAATTACCTGTTCAACCTCCCGGCGAATCTTATCCGCAAACAAAGCAGGCGTACCCGTCGTGTCCAAATTCCAGTAGCGCAACTGTTCCAAATTCACCCCAACCAGCGAATCCCCCCACTTGAAGGCATGATCTAAAAACGTAAACGGACGCGCTTTTGCTAAGGTAATCAACCACAGCGATAACTTCGCCATCTCCACCGCCAGAGGATTTTTATCTACTCCATAAAGACAGCGTTCCGCCACAATCCGCCGCGCCACCGTCAACCGTTCGTCGCTATCTTTCGGAATCGGACATTCATCAGGACGAAACTTAGATAAAGTCCCCTCCGGCGCAATCACCACCTTCCCCGGATTTTCCCGTTCCAACCCTTCCCACGCCTCCACCAAACGTTCCGCCAAATAGCGACAAGTCTGCACCAAAAACGCCCCACTCCCCATCGCCATATCGCAGACTTTGAGTTGCAGTAACTCCTTCGCTGACTTGAGCCGCCACTCTTCCTTCGGCTTCCCCTCAGCCACCCCTTCATAAACCAACGGTTCCAGGGTATATTGCACGATCGGCTCAGTTAAACTGCGCGGTGTATAATGCGTCCCCGTTTCCCGACGATTTGAACCTTGGGTGACATAGACACTGCCCTCTGGAATCACCATTGGGTACTCCAGCGTGTCCAGGCGAATCAATCCAGCAAACGGCAAAACGCGCTGATACAAATCCCCATCATTATTGCAAGCCGCCCGCAACCGCTCCTGCACCCTTGGCAAAATCACCACTGAGAGAGCCTTACGCAGCGCAGCAGGGGACTTATTCGACTGCTCTTTGACAAATTTGACCAAATCCTCCTCGCCCTTGGCTTGCAGCCGCTCCAAATCCAAAAGCGCCACCTCTGGTTCCCGTTCCCGCGTCCCAATCAATCCTAAAACCGGAGACGTTGCCCGAACTGCCGTATGGTCGAGCAAGCCTTCATAGACATGACCGATTTGCTCAATATCCAGCGCCCGAAACGAAAGTCGGCGCGGTTCCAGCGTCCCACCCACTCTGATTTGCAAAATTTGCAACGCTTCCAACAAATGCAACACAATCCGATTGTTCACAGGGATAGGTTCAGCAGAAATCTCCTGCCAGCGAGTTCCCCGCACTCGCCCCTCCAAAAACGGGAATCTGTCCGGGTCGAACAAACTGCCGCCATAGGCCGGAATATCCAGCAAATCGTGGCGAATTCCCCCATGCACAGCGCGAAACGTCGCCAACAACCGACACCACGCATCGCTGCGGCGTTCCAACACCTCCTCACCAAACTTATCCGCATCGCTGCGTAACTTAGCGGAAATGGTAGAAACCGCATAATATTCGTGATAAAGCGCTTCTCCCCCCGCCGAAGGAATCAACTTCCGTTCCTCCGCTGAAAACAGAAACACCAGACGCATCATCACCGTCAGCGCCGCTTCGTAAAGCTGAGGTTCCGAAATATCTTGCAAAAGAGTGCGATTTCTATCTTGGTCAATGCGGTCTAATGCCTGTACCAGCACCTCCACGGCCCGCCGTACCTGATAACCCAATTGGTCTGTAACTTCTTGCTGGTCGCTAATACTTTGAGTTAGCAAAGTTTCCAGTATTTCCGAGTCATCCACCCCAAAAAACCGCCTCACCCCCAACAAACTGCGAAACGCCCGCAACGTCAAATGTTCTTCCAACCACAGCGTCCCATACCAAGAAATAAAACCCGTGGTTTCACCTCTAGGCGCATTAACTAACATCCAATGTTCGCCATTAGTTACTAACCCCAACCGCACATTAGCAGCGTGCAATAATTCCATCATCCGAGTTGCGGGACTTGCTTTCCAGCGTTGTCCTGCCAAAGGTTTCTCCAAATCCTGTTGGGCAGGTACAATCTGAACTAATAGCCGGGGCGTCCCTGCATTAGATGTTTCTTGAGGATTAACAATTACCCAATCTGGCCGGAGAGTTTCGCCCTGTTGTGCAACACTGGTTTGCAACCCAGGCGGAATGCGCTGCCCTTCTAACAATACCTCCTCCGGCAATTCCAAAGTCTGCCGCAAAACAAATTCCACCCAAGCGCGATGAATCGCTTTTTCAGGACGCGCCCCCAGTTGATTATCCTGCCATTCTTCATAGGCTAACCGTAACAGCTTAAAATGTTCCGAGTCATGGGCATCTAACCCGCTGGGAAACACTTTCAGCAATACCGGTAAACTTAAAAAAGGCCCGGAAGCTTCAACCAGAGATAACCATTCAGCGTGGTGACGTGCGGTAGACATGATGGGTAATGGGGAGTGGGTTTTTATGGCTGTTGAATGGCGCTGACTAAGATATAGCCTTTCTCAGTAACATGAGGTGCTCATAGGGCATAGGGCATAGGGCATAGGGCATAGGGCATAGGACTCGCCCCCATACCTCACCACGCTTGAGAACCGCTATACCTAAAATTTTCTTGATATCCTTAATATAATATTCGCTTAGAGCGATCGAAATTACTTTATCCTGTAACTTTAAAAATTGCCAAATCGTGCCGATAGTGATTACTCCATAAATACTTTTAATTTCATTTTTTTGTTTTTCATTAAATAACTGTGCTGCTACCATTTCCGCAATACACTGCGCCAACCCCGATTTTAACTTTTCATTCTTCGTCTCCATAAATTTATTGGACGGGCAAGATGCCCATCCCACAAGAAAAAATAACTCTTGTGGGATGGGCATCTTGCCCGTCCTAGTTATTTTTGCAAGATGTCTAATAATAAAATCACAAATGCCATTTAAACCTTGGTGGACATCAACCGTAAAGTCCACCGCCGAAAATAAGCTAATTTGACCCTTAAATTTGCGCCTAATCTCTAACAAAACTGGACTAATAATCATTTCCGAGCGGGCTTTTTCCGTATTAATCGCCACCGCCAAATCAACATTTTCACCTAGAATAGTCACCAGTAAATCGCTACATTCTGCTTCCGGTACATCCGCAAACATTCCCGACGCTTCATTCACCGTCAAACCAAACCGTTGACTTACTTCATTTAACTTAAAATCGCTGTACGCCATTTGTTTTATCTCCATTTGCACTAAAGTGCTTACTACGAACTTGTTTGTAGTAGGCACTTCAGTGCCTTTATTGATATTAATTTACCTCACAAGTTTCTGCGGAACTAAATATGTCACCGCCAAAGGAAACAATCGCGGCGTTGGATTAGCAAATCTCGCCCTAATCAGATCCGTTTCCTGTTCAATCTCGCGAGGAATTTGCTCAATCCTCAACTTTAAACTATTGACATTTCGCTCAAATTGTGCCTTTTCCTCCGTATTAAATAACTCCAATTGCTTAAACTCCGGTTCAACAAACTCTTTTTCAATACTAAGCTTTAACTCAGTTAAAATAGCCGTAATATCCGCCACCTCTTTATCAGCCCGGTTCTGCAAATCCCGTTGCAAACTAGCAGTGCGATCGCTCATCCGCGCCTGCAAAGTTTTCAGCAATTCATCGGCATAATTCGGCCAAAAATTTGCTAATTTTTGTTGAACGCTATCTGGCGCTGCGTCTGGTAAAACTGCATTTAACGCCCCTTGCAATTGCATCACTTTCAACCGGGTAAATTTCCCATCCTTCAACATTCCCCCCGCCGTAATCACCTCTTCATGTAACCGTTGTTGGTCGGTTCCTAAAATCACCAATCTACCATAAGCAACCACCGCCGGAGTTTCCAACCCCGAACTAGCAGAAACTAACCTCGCCGTCACGCGATGCAAGCATTTTCTTTCCTCCCCAGACCACACCTCAGCCCGCAACAAGCGCAAACACATTTGTACTAACCGATGATTCAAATGTGCTAACACCACATTATCTTTACCCTGGGCTAATTCCGGGTCAAAAACAATCGGACGAATCTCTTTTGTATGGGGATGGGCTAACCCTTCGCTACACATCGCCCAACTGCTTTTTAGGGCTGGTAAATAAAAAGCTTTTCCCTTTACACCTGCTACCTGAGTTTCTATCAGTGGCGGTTGTTCTGCTAACTCTAGCCCAATTTTTACTACTGATTCTATATTATCAGGAGTCAACCGTAAATTTTGGCGAGTTTCGTTTAATTGTTCCCGCAATTTATCAATCTGTTCTCTCACTTTGCGCTCAAACTTTAACATCCGTCGCACAGGTTCCGATTCCCGTTCAGATTTGCTAGTATCTAAAGTAGTCCGATATCCTAACATTGCTTCTTCTACTTGCTGGGCAATCACCATACCCACTTTACCCAAATCTTCTCGGATATTATTAACTTTTAATGCCGCCCGCATTAAAAATTCTAAATCCCCTTCTAAATCACCCGGTTTAGTTCCCGTTACCGAATTTTGTTTATAATCTTTGCCGACAAAATGATAAACTAAAACCTCCTGAGCTTTTTGTCCGTGACGGTCAATTCTGCCATTCCGCTGTTCCATCCGATTCGGATTCCAAGGAATTTCATAATGAATCAACTTAGAACAATAATTCTGTAAATCTAACCCTTCCGAAGCTGCATCAGTTGCCAGTAAAATCCGCACAGGGGAAATATCAGGGTCGGTTTGAAAAGCTGCTTTGACTTTTTCCCTATCTTCCGAAACCATGCCGCCATAAAGAGTCATCAATCTGTCTCCTTCGATTAATCTTTCGGCTGCTAATAAATTATACAACCATTTTTGAGTAGCGCGATATTCGGTGAAAATAATAACCCGTTGTTTCGACCATTTCCCATTAGGTTTAATCTGAGTATGAATCCAATTCAATAACTCTTGAGCTTTGGCATCCGGTCGTTTGGCGGCATCTTCAGCCCATTCTCGCATTTCTTGTAATAATTGTTGTTCTGCTGCCGAAAGTGGGCGAAACAATCTGCTAGTATTAGTAATTGCTTCATCGGTTGCTTCTTCGTAAACCGCATCATCGGCAAATTCTTCTTCAACTTGCTCTAATTGACGGCGTAAAATTCCCTCTGTTGGTCGTGATAAAGTGGTAGCAGTCCGGCGACGGGCTGAAGTTAGAGATTTTTCGTGCTGGGCTAAGGTAATCGCAAAAGCTTCGGGTGAAGAAAACAAGCGTTTCTTTAACAGTTTTAAAACAAATTCAGTAGCATACTTTTCTGTATTATCGGCCACACCTTTACCGCGTAATTCGGTGTAATGTTTTAAAGCTGCGTGCGCCCTCCGTTCTGCGGCGGGATAATCTACTAAAATAGGGGCTAAATTCCTTACTGGAAATAAAGGCGAACCATCCCAGTTTTTCATCTCCTGTTTCAGTCGCCGCACCATGACAACTTGCAGTTGGTTTTTGTCAGGAGAAACACCCCTAGCAAATCTTTGGGAGTCTAACAATTCTAATAAAGCGGTGAAACTTTCGGGATAACCGTTATGGGGAGTTGCGGTTAAAAATAATTTGTGTTCAAAATGAGGAACTAATAATCTAATGGTCGTCGTTCGGAGGGAGTCAACTGCATATTTTCCGCCGCCGGATGGTGCGACGTTGTGGGCTTCATCGACAATCAGCAAGTCAAAACGGCGGGGATAGAGGGGTTCGCCTTCGGCGGGGAGGAGTTCGCGAAAAAGACGCAGGGGGCGATCGCGCTTGATAAAATCGATCGAGGTAATCAATCTGGGAAAATGCTGCCAAGGATTAACATGAATCCCGCGAGAACGCCGTAACTCCTTCATTAAGTTACTATCCACAATCCGAAAATCTAAACCAAATTTATCCCGCATTTGGTCACGCCATTGAATTTGTAGTGCTGAAGGGCAGATAATCAAAATGCGACGGCAACGATGGCGAATTGTCAACTCCTGCGCGACTAATCCCGCCTCAATGGTTTTCCCTAATCCTACATCATCAGCAATTAGTAAGTTAACACGGGGCATTTGAATGGCACGCACAACGGGGTCAAGTTGATAATCTTCAATATCAATACCGCTGCGAAACGGAGATTGTATAGTACGAATATCAGCAGTTGAAGCGCCCCCCCAGCGTACCGCATCCAAAAAAGCGTCTAATTTAGCGGGTTCATCAAAACCTGTAGGTGGCGGTAGTTCCATCCGTTCGCGAATAAAAGCCCCCGGTTCTAATTCCCAGATTACCTGTAATTCTTCTCCCAAAGCATCATCTTCCACAGAGGAAAGCATCACTAGGTTTTGCAACTGCTGTAACCCTGGTAGCATGGGATTAACAGGTATGGCAGTTGGACGTATTTCGGTGACGACGTATTGGCGCGATCGCACTTTGACTAACTGACCCAGTTCTGGAATTGCTCTAGTTAAACTCATTACCATCCTCTGGAAAACTTTGACACTACTTCCGTCTGTGTGGCACTGTTTTAAGTTGGTGCAACTTTTTTGGTGAGATAAAGAGTGCGATCGCAACCTAACAATTTTCTCAGCTTTTAGTCCCGTATTGTTATTGTACCCGATGCTATCTTTATATAAACATTACTGTAATCGCCCTTGAGTACGATTAAAAAAGTAGCACATTTCAAGGGCGATCGTCTGGTCAGACTGCAAGCAAGTAGGAGTAGCTAGCGTTCGACGGTTTGCGCTCAGCCGGAACCGTCGAAGTCCGCAGGCATCGCCCTTAAACTCTAAAAGTGCCATTCAGCCAATATAAACTAGGCTTACTTAGTAACAAAAACCCGCTGCTTCGCACGACTACAACTCACGTACATAAGCTGATTGTGCGCTCGAATACTGTCGCGGTATTCTTTAACAAATTGATGTTTTTTACAAGGGAAAACTTGAGCAAGATACAGCAATTTAGTAGCAACTTTCCTGCCGATATCACTGCTGTCAATTCCCACCTCCGTGAAGGTAGATCCTTGAGAATTATGCACAGTAATTGCCCAACAATTTCTCATGTCTGCAAAGATTTCACAATGGTTATACCATGCTTTCCATAAGCTTGGATTGCTTTTAGCATTTTGCAGTAACCTAGCATTGTCCTGTTGGAATCGGCAAGCGTCACTTTCGTGGAGGATGTAAATTTGGCGTTGGTCGCCTGCATCGGTTTTAACCTGGAGATTCCAGGCTTTATAGCCAGAGTACCTATCCTCTTGAAATTCGGCAATTTCCACTTCTGCTGATGTGGGCAGGATGACGGTTTTGCCGTCGGGAGCAATAACGGGAGCTTTAGCAATCAACCTCTCTCCAATAATAAATCTGGGAGCATTTTTTCCGTAGATTTTGGCTCTGATTTTGCTATTCCAGTAGGCGACGCGCTCGTTAGTGTAGCAGAGGATGCGAAAGCAATCAGGGTCTTGAGGGAAAGTAGAAGAGAACTTTTTTAAGGCGTATTTCAGCAGCGTTTTTTCTCGGACTAAGAAGGCTCCGTTTTTTTTATCAAGGCTGAATTTGGAGAAGGGTTTGAACGCCTCTTTGCTCTTGACAGCCGTGCGGCAAGCTGTTACGAATTCTAGCAGGGGGCTGCCCGCACCTTGCCTGACGACCTCTGTTAAAACGGCTTTTTCAGGCACGCTGAAGGATTGAGATTTTTTCTCTTCTATTTCGCCCTTATTAACAGGAGGCAATTGTGCGGGGTCGCCCATAACAATAAGCTGCCGATTGCTGCCGATGAGTAAAGCGCTAGCAATTCTTTCTTGAATAATATTCCACAGTTCTGCTGTAACCATACTGCACTCATCGAGAAAAATGGTGTCGTACAGGTGAAGGAAAGAAGGAGAAACTTGTTTGAGGATTTTATTTTGCCCCTGTTTGACTGGAGCTAATCCCAGTAGCTGGTGGATGGTCATAAAGTCTACTCCTCTCAGTCCTTTTTCAGCAGCCATCCGTCGCAATACGCCTACAGCTTTATTGGTGGGAGCGGTGAAAGCGACTCTCTTTCCGGCGCTGACTAATTGTTCTGCTACCAGGTTGACAAGGGTTGATTTTCCCGTACCTGCATATCCAAATAGCCCGAATACCCGTTTAGAACTTGCTACAAATTGTTCGAGGAGTTGGAGGGCGTTGTTTTGTTGAGAAGTTAATTGAAAATTCGGTTTTACCAGTGTTTGAATCATAGGGTTGGTTTCTTCTACTATCTTTCAAACACTAATCAGCGGTAGCTGAAATTTACACAATAATTAATTCAGGACTTACGCAAGAACAACGTATTTCTGTCATTACGAGGGTCGCGAAGTAATCGCAAAGCCTTGTTACACCGTTACAATGCGTAAGTCCTATAATTGATGGAGACGATAATAATAACTCTAACAGGACTTACGCATAACCTCTATATGTAGGGTGAGCCATAAGCACCTTACCGCTACCAATAGTGTATTTAAACACTTGGGGCGTAAGTCTTGTATAATTTGTTTTGTTGATTTGACTGCTACTCAAATTTTACATAGTTAGGACTTATGCACCCATCAAAAACTCTCCCAGTTATCAGTTGGATTGATAACTAGGAGAAATTGTGGAGAAGCGGAGTTATTAATCTAATGCAGGTACTTTGACTAATTCGACTTCAAAATAAGCTTGACCCATCAATCTTGAGGCAAAACTGGCTGTTCTTGACTATCAAAAATAATCACAAATGTGCGATGTTTAACCAACCGTTGCAAAACCCGCAGATGCTCATCTGCATCGTTTCTCTTGCGAAATCGCGCCACAACAATACGCTGGCAATTAGGAAGTAAGCGAATTAAGCACCACGGGTGCAACTTCTCAAAATAGGTCATTTTAACCTCCTGATAACAGTAACAAATTGTGTTTGTGTTTGATTACCTGCCATTACCTTAATTGAAACAATATTGTCAAAGACAGGTCACGGTGATATTGACAATTGACTATATTTGTGCTGAAACCAGCTCAAATTATTTTTTGATGCTGAAAAGGCTTGATGTATATAAAATCAAAAACAATAGTGGCGCGTCTATTTGGAAATGAGGCATTAGAAATCTCCTCAGAAACTCGCAGGGGAGAAGGGAGAAGGGGAGAGGGGGAGAGGGGGAGAAGGGGAGAAGGGGAGAAAGAGTTTCTTTGATCCATAACGGGTGCTGGGCCTCCGTGAAACGCTTTGAAGTTTATCAATTTGAGAAAACACGGGCAATTGTTCAATGCACTAATTTCAAGCAGACGCGCCACTACTAATGCACGCTATTATCTTCAGAAAGCCGACATAGCAAGGTTGCCAGTGCCTCTGGAATTTCCTCAAAATGTTCCAGCAGAAAGTCCATTACTGCCAGATGACGCAAATCGACAGGAGTAGGAAATCTTCGATTTTTTCCTTTTTTAAACCAACCCCGCACTGTAGAATTAGAACGGGAACAAATAAAAGCGATTTCCTCGTAACTCACCGCCCACTTGCCATAAAACTGCTTCGGCGTCATTCCCAATTGGCATTGGCTGTAAGCTGCAATTAAATTGCGCTCTCTATCTGTCAAAGTCTGCGGCTTTTTCATCCTCAAACCCCTCCAAATCTTCCTCCCACGCCGTATCAAATTGACACCAAGCTGCACTCTTGGAATCAGGAGCCAACCAAATTATGTAGCACCACATCCAACAGCAACGGCGCTGTTCGTAGTTGTAAAATTTGCCAATAACTATCCCCCAGTCACCTTCATCGCCAACACCCACCCAGCGCACTATCTCGCCGTAATCAAAGCGCGGGGGATGAATTTCGGCAAAATTAGCAGGCAATTCGATTGAAGGTGGCATCCCCTTCAAATCTCTTAGCGGCAGCGCCGAAATCAAATCTCGACTTCCTTTTAAGATTGACATAAGTTCATAGCTGTGAATCGATTGCACCTGACTTTTTTTGACAGGTTTTCAGGCAAATTTCTTGATAAAGAAATTGCAGCGCGATATTCCCCTAAATCAATCAACTGAAATCAAGCTGTGTAAATTCCTTTCTCCGGCATAATTGCCCTGTTTTGAAGTTAAATGCTAAGCCGTGACCCGGGCAGGTTCCTAAATTAGGGTGCTTGGTATTTGGCAAAAGTTTATAACCTTTGTGGGGGCAAATATTACCAGGCAGCAAGGAGCAATTCGAGTAAGCTTCCTCCAAGCGTGGCAAGAAGTTGTAGTCGGCTGAAAGGATTGGTATATTGCGGTAGCACAAGCGCACCACTTGTTTTATTTCGATAACTTCACAAGCTAATTGAACTCGTGCTTGCCAATCTTCAGCAGTTTCCCCATCTGTGAAGAATAAGTTGATAAGTCGGTCATGCCAAAAGCGAAAGTCAAAGTGATAGTGGAGCGGTTCAAACTTGAGAATTTCTGCATCAGAGTGCGGTCGCTCAGGAAGTATAGGAATCCAGAAAGGGATGATTCCCCCTGGAAATCTTGATTCAAAACTGGGAGGACACCAGCTTTTAACGCATTGTACAAGCGCTCTTTCTCCAATGGCTACTACTTGATTCTGTGTTTTATTTGTGTTACGGAAATAGGCAGAGTTTTTGGCCATTAATTAGTGTTGCTAGGAATTGGCACTAATACCAATCTCTCTCATAGTTACAAGGAAAGATTGCGTTCGCTTAATGGTAATGATTCTGTTGTCAAAAATTTTTAGGGATGCGTTGCAAAAATCTTGGCAGTACAGAAATCGCTGTCCAATTACCTTTATTAGCAGCTTCGAGATATCGCCGGATCGAATCTTCAGTTAGTTGTTGGTCAAGCCAATGCGTTAATTCCACTAGCTCCTGCTAAAATGGGTTAGAAACCCCGTGCTTCTAGCACGGCTTTACATTAGAACTTACGCATCTCACAGGATAATTGCTATAATGTGAGACATGACGCAAAAAGCCTTTAAGTACCGCTTCTATCCCACGCCTGAACAAGAAACCTTGTTGAGACGCACGATGGGCTGTACTCGTTTGGTCTACAATCGCGCCCTTGCTGTGAGAACACAGGCTTGGTACGAGCAGAAGAAGCGAGTCGGTTACAGCGATACTTCGGCAATGTTGACCGAATGGAAAAAGCAGGAATATCTGCAATTCCTCAACGAGGTTAGCTGTGTCCCATTGCAGCAAGGATTGAGACACCTTCAGAAAGCATTCTCGAACTTCTTCGACGGGCGGGCGAAATACCCCACCTTCAAGAAGAAACGCAACGGCGGCAGCGCAGAGTTTACCAAGTCTGCCTTCAAGTTCAGAGACGGGCAAGTCTTTCTTGCCAAGTGTTCTGAACCCCTGTCGATTCGCTGGAGTCGAGAATTGCCACCAGGTGCAACTCCATCGACCATTACGGTGAAGCTCTCGCCTGCTGGACGCTGGACAGTTTCCTTGCTGGTGGATGTCGAGATTGAGCCATTGCCAAAATGCTCCAGTGAAATTGGGGTAGATTTGGGTGTGACCAGCCTGGTTGCCTTGAGCGATGGCGAGAAGATTGCCAACCCCAAAGGCTTCAATGCGAAACGCCGCAAGCTCAGGAAAGCTCAGAAGGCGTTGAGTCGCAAGCTTCATGGATCGAACAATCGCCACAAGGCACGACTCAAAGTGGCAAAGGTGCATCAGTCCATCGCTGACGCGAGAAAGGATTTTCTTCACAAGCTGACCACTCGATTGGTGCGCGAAAACCAAACGATCGCCGTCGAGGATTTGGCCGTGAAGAATATGGTGAAGAACCCCAAACTTGCCCTCTCCATCAGTGATGCGAGTTGGGGCGAGTTGGTAAGACAGCTTGAATACAAGTGTGACTGGTACGGTCGTACTTTAATCAAGATTGACCGATGGTTTCCGAGTTCTAAGCGGTGTGGCAATTGCGGTCACATCATGGAAAAAATGCCATTGAATGTTCGGGAATGGGATTGCCCAATCTGCGGGGCGCACCACGACCGAGATATCAACGCCGCACAAAACATTCTTGCCGCAGGGCTTGCGGTGAAAGTCTGTGGAGCTAACGTAAGACCGGATAGGCATAAGTCTGATGGCAGTTGCGATGAAGCAGAAAGGTCTAAGAAGTGATTCTTGGAATCACCGTGGCTCAATTCCCGGTGAGGATGTCAAGGCGAGATAGCATCCCTCTTTGAATTTTGTGTGGTTAATTGAAAGGGAGCCAGTTAACTGAAATAGAAGTCAATCATAATTCTTAACAGCTAACTGGCTTTTTTGAGGGCGATCGCCCGTGATGAAGGCTTTCCTATGAATGTGAGAGTCCCTGCAAGTTGCTTCTGCAAGATAGGTTCTTTTAAAGTGCGGGCGATCGCATAAGCTAATTGCAGTAAAGCTGAATATTGCTTTCGCGGTTCCGCTGCAAGCTGCTGCCTGGTTGGACAATTAGCCGTTGTAGAAGTTTCGTTAGCCCTTTCAAACGTTTGCTGGCGAAAGAGTGAGAATTGTTTGTGCTGCTGAGAAATGCAGCGAAGGTTGCCATCTGTTCTTGTGCCTCATCCATGAAGGCAATAGCTGGATTTTGGGCAGAAGTGTCCATCATCAACCGCTTTTAAGAAAATGAATGCGTTCGTTATTGTTAAGAATGGACTCAACTTAAATGAGCAGGTCACTCCCAATAGCGGCGATAGCCGCTCTTTGACAAGGCCAAACCTGTCTTGTACTGACAAATTTGTCAGTTCAATCTTCTGACTATCAATGAATATCCCTAAATTTTCACAAGGGCTTTTCGCCCGAAAATAGCTTAATTATTTGAGCTTTTTTTTAGTGATATAGTAGTCGCTACCAACCAAAATTACCCCAAATATCTAACTTTTAAGGGGTAAATATTGGCGGTTTGTGGGTGTAATGACAATCAGGATTCCGGTGTATTTACTGCTGGTGTCGCACTGATAAGTACCTTCGGGTTGTTGATTGGTGGAGTCATTTTTAATGATTTGGGCATTTCCTAGCATTTGCAGCAGTAAGTATATATCTGCCCTTTGACTGGTTCCGTAAGATAGTTTTTATGGAGTTATGGGGATTACGTCAATTACAACTCAAGAGTCAGGAAAGCTTATTCACACTTCACTCTTGAGCAGGCGGCTCAAACCACTCAGGATTGTCGCGGATAGCAGTTGCCTTTGTTTTAGCTCAAATACATCCGGGAAGAAATGGGTAGCCATCGCGAGCCTTGCGTCCAAATATCGCCTGAATTCAAAGAAGACTTACGGGAGAGGCCTTCAACTGTTGAAACAATCTGGCGAACCAAAGTCGCGATAGCTTCACTTCAGAATCCCGAGTGCCTTGACAAGCTGTTCCGGCTGCACTTCTAAATAGCGCTGGAGGCTCGACAAATTTTTGTGACCTGATATCTCCATAATTACCCGCAGTGGCACCCCAGCATTGCTCAAGTTCGTGAGTGCTGTCCGCCTCATCGAATGTGTGGAAGCTCCCTTAATTCTTACCCGCTTGCAAGCTTCTTTAAAAATCAAGTCTGCCTGAGAGCGTGTCAAAGGCTTCGTACCCTCTCGCCCCGGAAACAAAAAACCCGCATCTGGATTGTAAGCCAATAAAAACTTAGCCAACATGGGATGTAGCGGCAGCGTTCGCGTTGCTGACTTGCCCTTAGTTGTCGCTTTCCGCAGCGTCACCACACCGCCAACAATGTCCTGAGTTGTTAAAGCTAACGCCTCTGAAATACGACAGGCACAATAAAAAGTCACAGCAAACAAAAGCCTATCCCTTGCTGTAACAAAACCCCGGTCGAACAGCCTAGATATTTCGGCGGGCGTCAAAATCTTAGCACGCCCGTTGCCTTGAACCTTCACGGCGCAGCCCTCCCAAATGAAAGCTCCCTTATTATTGGACGAAAGGGTACTTTCGTCAAGTCTGCCGAAAAGCTTTTATCGCTTGATGGGCCACTTGCGGGGCGCTGCGCCGAGGATGCCTCCGCCCGCGTCCTTTATTGCAGTTAGATTGGCTTTTATTGCTACTCAACTGACTTAAATTCTCAGGCAAATTGATAATTGGCAAGGTGGCGATCGCGTCTATGAGGTCTAGGAAGGTAACAGGTTTAATTGCCGCCATAACAGTACGCTCAAATAGAAGTGGCGCTTGTAATAATTTGATTATACTATTTTTTGATTCACTTTGCAAGTTGTTTTGCTAGTTTTGTTCCCCTTTAATAAAAAATTAGGATTTTATTGGAAAATCGCTTATTCTGGTCAAAAGAACTGCCCAAGCCTTCGTAAGGCTTGGGCATTGTTATAAGTTTCGGAGGGTAAACGAGTACGCTGGTTGGTTGAGAAACTTTTCGTTCGCTGTTAGGACACTGAACGCGCACTTTCACCTAGTTCGGAAGTAGCAGATGCTAGAGTATTTGCAATCACCGCTTTGGGAGCAAGCTTGAGGATGATAGGCATCACAATTAGGGGAGAATTTTCCAGCCGATTTTTGATTTGAGCCTGCAACCATTCAATAGAGGAATCAGAGCCGTTAACTTTTTGCTTGAACCCCAGTTCTGGCGCAGCAGCTTTGATGGCGCTAGCAATTTTGCGAGCTTGCCTAAGTGAAATTATTGAAGTATTAACGGCAGGAACTGAGGTTGTGCTTGCGCCTGAATGTGCGGCAAAATCAATTGGTTTTGCTGGTTTGTTTGGTGTTTTTTTGCCTGTGGTCTGATGGCGAGTGTGATGGGATCTGGCTGGTTTCTCAATTTCAATTGTTGCTCCATTTACGGCACTGCCAATACCATCGGATGGTGTTGCGACTGTTGACACATTTACTTGGGTTCGATTGTCTGTGAGTTCTTCTTGGGCTGCTTCAGGTTTGTGCAGGAATACTGAGGCTAAGCAAAAGAGAGTGGTAAAAAGGAAAGGGGGAAATAGTACATCGTTGATAGTTTGGATAGTCATATTAACAGAAAACTCCAAATCAAAATTTTCGCGGTAAGCATTGCTAACCTTTTTTAGATTGCAACAGTTGACAACATGGTGCAGCATGGCTACACGGGCTGAAAAAACGGATAATTAACTTCAGCCTTTTGGATGATTAACTGAGGAGAAATACACCTCCTATGATAATTAATTCAAAGGCTCCGACCTGCTGTACGAGGATCTAAGCGGTTTCAGGAAAGCGAAAAGTTGTGTTTTTTTTCTTTGCGATCGCCTGGCGCGTGACGGGCGCCAATGCGAGGGGACAGTGGCGAGTGAGCGTTCAGTCGCCACAATTAGCACTCTCTGCGGAAAGTGGTTTCAGTAGCTCGCTTTGTTTGTAGGCCGGGTGCGGGAATTGTTAGTTCAGCTGTCTTCCACTCCGCGACGGTAGGCGCGGAGATAAAAGTTAATCAAAAATTAATCGGACATTACTGTCATTTCACCCCTAACTTGGCACGCTAGATGGAACCATAAAATTGCACTAATAATGCCTGCAATGCTTAGAACTTCGTACCGCTGCTATAGAGGGAGCAAGCGCATAACTTACGTATACAAAAGCAGTAGCTTGCTGGAAGGATAAAGTGGCTACTGCTTTCGTTATGGGTGAAGTGACAATTACCGAATGAGCAACTTAAAAAGTATGTTGAGCAGCAGGCAACTCCTGAATAAATACTGAGCATCAATCGCGATCGCCATAAATAACTCATCCTGTCCCCCCTTCTGCAAGCTCTAAGCGGTGTGCGTAAGTGTTGACGAATTGCCCCGAAAACAGGGATTTCACCATTACCTGAGCCCCAGAAACAGCTCTAACGACATATTTCTGAACCTCACCGCAGAACCTCACCACCGAGCCAACTTTCAGCTCAGACGGTGCTATTTGGGGTACTTTTACCTCATAAGTGGGAATAGCATGAGTTTCGGGCTCTATCGCCTGATATGAAGCTGCAACTCCCATCTCTTCAGTTGTTAATGTCTCCCCAGGTGCAGCTTCCACTCCGAACACTTGAGTAGTGTGAGCCCATTCCTCATCCAGAGGCGACACACCCTCAGATATCTCTATATTATTATCCGACCCTGTGCCAGCAGTTCCCACCTCATTATTTTGTTGAGGCAAATCCTGAGAAAACACACCCTCTGACATCCCTATATTATTATCCGACCCTGTGCCGACAGTTCCCACCTCATTATTTTGTTGAGGAAAACCAAGAGGCGGCACAACCTCAGATATCTCTATATTATTATCCGACCCTGTGCCAGCAGTTCCCACCTCATTAATCTGTTGAGATAAACCAAGGGGAGGCACACCCCCTGACATCTCTATACTATTATCCGACCCTGTGCCACTAGAAACCCCTTCTAAACACTCTCGTGCACCTTCCGCCGACACTGCCTCTTTATCCCGCTGCTGCCAAACCTCAAAAATCGCCTCCCTGCCATCCTGGGGAAACTCAAACTGGTAAACCCTAATGCGTTTGGGCCGACCTTTAGCATCTCGTTCCTCCGACCTTTCTTGGCGAACCCGCCGCAAAGTAAAGCCTAGCTTACCCCTTAAAATATACTGCACCACCTCCATTGGTGTCATCTGAGGACTGACACTAATACCCAGAAAATCCTTAATATCAACACTGCACTGCTTCACTTGTTCCGCAAAAGCTATCACATCCGCGTCAGTCCCCCGGTACTCCCGGTTAACATTAAACAACGACTTTATTCCCAACGCCTTCAAAGCTTCCACACTTGCCGTCAGCAAACGCAAATCTTGAGGACACACCTTTCCTTGCCCCCTTTCCAGATGCCCCGCCAAGTGATTTTTATCTCGAAATCTGACCAACTCCGGGTCATAAATTAAATAGTAATGTAAGCGAATTTGAGGCAGCCAGCCAGCATCATCCTTCAACTTAAGTTCAGGCGTGATGGGCACTCCATAAGTCTCTTGTAATTGATACTTGCGCTGCTGGTTTAGTTCATCACGAGTCTTAGCCCGTTTGTCCTTCAATTCTAAGTATTTAGAAAAAGTAATGTCAGAAGCACTATTAACAGCCTGCGCTTCTAACAATTTATTCTCTTCCTTAATAGATGTCGCTTCTGCACGGATGCAAGCTGCTACCGTTTCCCGGCTATCTAACTCCGACTTTAATTTGCGGTCTTGCGACTCTAGTTCTTCCAACAAATCCCAATTTTGAGCATTGTTTGCTGCAAGCTGTCGTAACAGCAAAACTTTGAGTTCTTGTTGTAATTGATTCTCTCGACATAGCGAAACTGAATGCCCTTCAGCTTTTAAAGCTTCCCAAATTGCCTCCCTGTAGTTCCACATCCCAGCATTAATTCTCGCCCCCATTTTAGCCCAAGTCCGCAAGTGAATTGGGTCGTAAGCTTCATTAATGTCAAAATCCACGCCTTGCAACAATTTGAGATTGGTTGTGATGACTTTTTTCTGAGATTTGAGAATTGCTTGGTAACTCGAACTGCCATTACCAATTTTGCCCACACCAAAGGGCGCAGTCCAGACAAACCAAGGCACAGTTTCATCTCGAACTCGCGCTAGTGCTTGCAAAGCGTCATTGACAGCAATTGCTCCTTTAAAAATGCCGAAAACCGCTGTAAAATGATGGCGAAGGTCAATGCTAACTCCTGTGCCAATTGTGGGACTAGCGATGATGATGTCATAGTTTTGTATGAGTGTATTTAGTTGGTCAATGCAACCGTAAGCGGGATGATTTGGATCTGATACTGATTCGCTATCAATTCTGAGAATTCGCTGATGAGGAAAGCGTTTTTGCAGTTGGGTTTCAAGGTTGCGGCAAGACCAATTCCCTGTAACTTTTTGTGAGTCTTCTACAACCATAATGCGCGGTCGATATCGCTCTATAGGGTGAGATTCAGTAGGTTTTTTAAAGTTACATTCAGTAAAGTTTATTGGGCTACATTGTGCGGTTGTTTCACAATCACACTTAGCAGGGTTTTTACAGTCATATTCACTAGGGTTTTCCGAAACATATTTAGCAAAGCATTGAGAGTCACATTCAGTGAATTTTACAATAGGACATTCACCAGAGGTTTTCTGATAATATTCAGGATGGCTTTTACAGTCACATTCAGGATGGCTTTTACAGTCACATTCAGCGCCTTTTACAATAGGACATTCACCAGAGGTTATCTGATCATATTCAGGATGGCTTTTACAGTCACATTTAGCAGGTTTTACAGGACATTCCCCAGAGGTTTTTTGACCATATTTAGCACAGATTTCACTGTCATATTTAGCGCATTTTACAGGATATTGCTCAGAGGTTTTTTGACAATATTTAGCACAGATTTCACTGTCATATTTAGCGCATTTTACAGGATATTGCTCAGAGGTTTTCTGACAATATTCAGTAGGGCTTTTAGAGCCATATTTAGTACAGGTTATAGGAGAGCATTTGGCACGAGTGTTAAAGCCATATTCAGCACAGGTTATAGGACAAAATTTGGCACGGCTTTTTAACCCATATTCACCCCGGATTACAGGACAACATTTGACAGGGCTTTCAGAACTACATTCAGCAGGATTTTTACCACCAAATTCGGCACAGTTTAAGCTTATAGGACAGCATTCGGCACGGCTTTCAATGTCACAACAAGTGACTTGTTGAGACAGAATTTGCTCCATCTGCACATACAGCGAAGCTGGGTTAGAAGTGGCAAAGAACGTCACATCTCGCCCTCGTTTTGGCTGCCACTCATTGATAACAACCCAAGGAGAAATAGGAATACCTGCTATGGCTATTAGGTAGTCAATGCTGTAATCCGATAAATCTGCATCTTGGGCAACAACTAAGCCACCACTTGTCAAGACGTTGTGGATGAGTTCTTGCAGAGTTTGCAAGATGGCGACTCGGTTTTCGCGGCAAGTTGAACTGTTTAAGGCGTGCCAGATGACTTGTTCGCACTCATCAATGATGACGATCGCACCGAACCAGTCTTCTGGATTGAATTTAGCTTGAGATAGGGGGTGGAGGCTGTCTATGCACAAGCCATATCCGAACAGTTTACCCTCGGCTGAGTCTCTGGTTTCGTCGATGTAGTTGATTCCTAAGCTGGCACAGATAGCCCTGCCCAGTTGAATCCTATGGGTAATTATCAGCACGCGGCGATCGCCTGTGGAAAGGGATTGTGAGACTAAGTTGGTGAGGGCTTGGGTTTTGCCGGTGCCTTTGGGGGCTTTGATGCAGGCTAAACCGGACTCTGGATAGGGGAGTTTTCCCAGATAGCGAGAATTTAGCTTTAAAGAGGCGGGATAGGTTAAAAGCCATGATTCCCTATCAAGCCAGAATTGGAAGCCTTGCGCTTCATTTTTGAGGGCGCTGAAGGCATCGGAGCCCTTCGATACCACGAAATCGTCAACGCCTTTTTCTGGCCCTGGCAGGTTGATGACTTTGACGGGGCATTTGGCGGCAGTGAAAAGGCGGCCGAGTTTGCCAATTTCCCGGTTGACGTTCTGGACGGTTTGGCGTTTGCTGTCGCGGTCAAAGCAGATGTAGATGGAGCGTTCCTCTGTGGCAAAGTGTTGCAGTTCGGGGATGAGGTAGGGGTCGCATTTTTCCCCTTGAGGGGTTTTGGTTCTGACACCGCCGGTGACACCGGGGAGGGCGATGGCGGCGTAGCCCAGTGTGAGTAAGCATCCGGCTTTTTTTGCGCCTTCGACGATGATGACGGGGATGTTGTTGTCCCACACCCATTGCCAGAACTGAGGCTGGTTTGGGGATGAGGTAGGGGTCGCAGAGGGGCTGCACGGGCTAGAGGCAGAGGAGAGATTTTCGTCTTTCCTCTCCCCGTCTCCCCGTCTCCCCCGCTCCCTTGCTCCCCGTCTCCCCTGCTCCCCCTCTCCCTTGCTCCCCCGCTCCCCATCTCCCAAATCCTCTGGGTCGATGGGGACACCGTAGCGGGCTGCGACTTTTGCCCAGATGTGGTCTGGGACTTGCAGGAAGAAGGCTCTGGTGGGGGTTTTGGGGGGGTGTTCGTATTTGACGGGTTTGATTTTGCCTTTGGGGTCAAAGGTATTTCGGGGCTGGTGAGGTTTGAAGCAGCCCCAATACATGGGTTGCCAGTTGTTGAGGGGGTCAAGACCATTGCACCACCAGCCACCGTGTTCGATGTGGCTGTAGTGCTTTCTGGCCCACCGCCATTGTGCGTCGGGGTGGACTCTGCCGGAGGCGGCGTTGATTTCGTACAGGAGGTATTGGTACGGGGTGTCGCCTGAGAGGGTTTGGATGTTGAGGGCGATGAGGTCGGGGTCTACGCCTGAAGCCAGCCATTCGGACAGTGGGGAGATGAACGATGTCATTGGACACCCCCGGTGTTGGTGGAAGGTCGGGGCAGCCGGAAGCGGTTAGGCGGGGTTGAGGGGGCTTTTCGTAGGGGTAGGGGTGTTTCTCTGGTGTCAGCAAGGCTGCGGGCAATTCCCGTGCGTTTGGTTTGACGGCAATGCTTCCAGCACCTCAGATAAATTTCTCTCGTCACGTTTTATATTGGGCAGAATTTGAAATCAATCCTTAGCCTGTCTGACTCGGCTGCTGTGGTTAGTGACACTCCGTTAAACTACTCAAACTACTCAGGAGATTTTTAGGCGCTGAAAGCTATACAGGACAAAGGTTTCAAATTTACAACTTTTCCGAATACCCCCAAAACTTTTCCGAATACCCCCAAAACTTTTCCGAATACCCCCAAAGTGTTTAGGCGCTGAAACCATTGTCAGATAAGAGATTCAAGCAAATTTGCCAATTTTTTAGGTGTTTAGCGGTTTAAACACTCTGCTGCTCAAAAAGCTAAAAAGACCCCCTGAATTGGGAGTCTTTCCGCTGGATGCAAGATGCCTTTTGGTTGGCTAGTTACTCATTTAAGCCAAGGTGACGAATTATCTTGGTTTTCAGGCTGGGCTTGATGGTATGTGGATAGCAGCCGTTTTCAATCTGAGATAGCTGGGATGCTGAAATCCCCAGCTCTTTTGCCATTGTTCTCAGGCTTTCTCCCAGAGCTTTCCGAGCTTCTCTCACCCACTGACCAAAAGCTATGGGTTCGGTTAGGTTGGCTGCTGGCTGAGGTGACTTCCGCTTGCGGGCGGGTCTTTTTGGCGGTTGCGGTTGCTCTGGTTTTGGCTCTGGTTGTGGTGGGTGTTTGGGTAGCGCTTCTGGCTGGCGTAAAGTCCCGTTAAGCTGTAGCCAGGTTTCAAACCAGTGATTAGGCTTTTTGACTTTGCTGTTTGGATGCGCCCAGTCAGGGACATCGGGTTCGTAGTCAAAGAGGTAGGGGTATTCAAAATTTCCCAGTGTTTTCAGCCCTCGATCGAAGCTGCGCTTTAAATTCGAGGCAGTAACTCCGTTTCTCTTGGCTGTCTCTATGTCGTTCTTATACCCGATTCGCGTCAGCAGTGTTTCTATTTGATACCGACCGCTTTTGTGCTGTTGCAGGGCAAATAGGGCAAAATAAGCCAGTCTGAGAGCCATTTTTTCCTGGTAATAATCTAGTTTTAGCGCCTCGCTGGTAAGGTAGCCAAATTCCCGCAAGTATTCGTGACCTGCAAATTTGTCAAACCATTTGCCAGGGCGATAAGTGATTTCAATATCGATCAAGGTGTTTTTTTCTTGATGAAACACCTCGGTAATTTGAAAAATCTCCCAGAGATTGGAGTGTTCAATAGTAAATATTTTATTGCGTATCCGCCAAGCTTTAACGGAAACTTCTAATCGTTTTAGCAGATATCCATGATAGGCTAAGGCTCTTAGTTTTTCTTCTTTAGAAAGGTATCGGGCTGGCTGGCTATTGGCGTCTCGTTCGGCTTTTGGGATGTAGTGTTTCTTTTTGTTATTCTCACCAAAGTCAGCTAGGAGTTTAGATGCTGATACTGTAATTTGCTCTCTCCCGACTTCGGGCTTGCGGAAGGCAATCATTGCCAGTGCATAGTGCAGTTTGAGGGTTTCTTCTCCGAAGTTCTGGGCGATAATTTCCTTGGCTTGATAGGCAATTTCAGCAAAGTCTGTTAGGTCGAAACGATCGCGGATTTGCAATTCAACTCGACCTTTGGAAAAATCTTTGCGACCATTCAAACTGGTTTCGCTTATTTCCCAGAAATCCATACCAGTGACTCCAGCCGTATAGATTGTATCTGTGATTGCACTACTGGGGCATTCTTCGTAGAATTTTCTTTGGCAGAGGCGGGGTTCTGTAGATGACTTATGTGACCGTTGCGATTGCTTTGGCTCCGCGTAGGAGCTGTTGCTAAGGTTATTAGAGTCTATATTAACCTCAAGGTTTTGATTATCGCAGATTTTCTTGCCAGACATGGGGGTGATCTGTCTCCACCTGTTATGGTCGGTCCATCGTGCTTGTCAGGTTGATGGGTTTGCTAATTACAAAGTTTTCTCGCATTACGAAGTAAATCGCTCTTCTGTGGGGCCGTTGCGATCACTCACCCAGTAGCGGCGGTGGCAGGGCTGGGGGTAAATGTCAGCGATCGCTATCAACTCTCCTCCGTCTTCGCGGTTTCTGAGTTCTTTTGCTTTTGCCAGTCTTTGATTGCCCTAATGACTACGTAAGCAGCGCCGTTGGCGGCAATTGGCGTACCGGTGATCAGTCCGTAGCCTTTGGGGTAGCAGCGGTATTGAGTGCCATCGGCTTTGTCTACCGTCCAGCCGTTGGTTACGGCTTCTTTCATTTGGGCGGGAGTCAGTGGCTTTTGCTGCCAGCCCGTGCCTTGAGGGACTTTCTTGCCGTCGAGCAAGCAGAGTTGCCAGTCTTGAGGAATCCGCGACAAGCCCTGGTACAGGCGGGTGCTTAGGTCGTTGTAGTGCATTTTGGCTCCTATTCCAAAGGGTAGAGGAAGCCGAATGTTGGAGCAGCAAATGTCTTAAATACTAGAAATTCTAAGACATACCTATTGATTCAGTGCTTCTAATGGTTTAATATGGAAAAACCATCAAGGCAGCTTTAACAAGTCGGCCAGAGATGTACCATCATCAAAAGCTGGCTCTAACAAGTCGGCCAGAGATGTACCATCATCAAGAGTCGGCTCCAACAATTCGGCCGATAGATGTGATGTACCGCCATCAAGAGTCGGTTAAGTCCGGTCGATGGAAGTACAGTCAAGAGTCTGCCCGATCTGGCAGTTAACTCTCTCGTCAGATGACAACTTCAGTAGGTCCGGTGGCTATCGCTGTCAAACAGCCGTCGGTGTTTAATGTCTGGGAAGAGTCTAGTTCAGAAAAAAATCAGAATGGGGATTCTAAGGTTGTTTTTCTGTACAACTGTATCTCTTCCACTGGTAGAATAGCCTCACTTGCGATTCCGACTAGGATTAGGGTGAGGCAAAATTTTTTGAGGGTCTGATAAAAGTATTTATCATTTAACTAGCATATAGCCGAGTATAACTTTGATCAAGTAAAGAATTGTTACGTTTTGGGTCAAAGTATTAGTGGCTATCATTATCCCGTCTAAGGCTAGCGATTGGAGCTTAGATTAAGTTAGGCGAATCATACTATTGACTGTAAAACGAGTTATTCTGGTATAATACAGGCGATACAATTATGCCTGCGGCAACTCCTTAGCTATTAGAAAACAGGAATGTCAACGAAAGTAGAGGAAAATTTAGCGCTCGATAGTGGAATCCAGAAACGTCTCGGTCAGTTAATAGAGGCGTTGGTGGAGGATGAGCGCGTTGGTAGTTCTAGGGAACTAGGAAGGATTACAGGAGTTTCATTCAACACCCTGGTGAACTGGAGCGAGGGCAAAGCCGATCCCAGATTGCAAAAGTTAGTCCAGTTTGCCTATGCGATCGGTTGGTCTATGACAGAGTTGATGCAATATGCGGAAGGGGATGAAGATCCCTATGAGGCGATCACTCGTAAAAAAAAAGCACGACAGCAGAAATATCGGAAAGCATCTTAACAAGAGAAAAAGATCCATTTATTCAATATTTCAATGGCACGCTAACTGCCGAACAAATTCAGAAGCGCAACTTATTTTTACAGCGTATTAAAGCTGATTTATTACCGGATATAACATCCCGCAAAAGGCTTTATGTCTTGTTAATAGACAGTATGGCAGTTAAGGGTATTTCAGAATTAGATATCTTTGAAAAAATTTCCATTTCAGAGAAATTACTGTCGAAGATTCGGAATCTCGACATGGAATTTCAGTTCAGTCGTTCGTACTTAGAACAGTTAGCGCCCTATCTTTTTCAAGTGGAGGATTGGGAAGAGTTAAGACCTGTTTTTAAGGTGCCATACATCTCTTATCAAGGGTGGGTTGATAATCTGATTGAAGACTTACAAGTGGCTGAACCCCTATCTATAGCTATAGCTTCAATGAAATAGTTCCTAAAAAATGACCGATAAATTTGAGATGGGAAAGTAAGAACTGAGGTCAAACTTAGAGTAAAATAACCAAGTTTCTACTCTAGCAAGGCAGAAATAACCTACCAGTTCTTCAAAATCATGCAACAGTAGCAACAGTAGGTTGATTGTAGGAGCTCAACCCAACGATGTAGATTATTGGAAATATTTAGGTCAAGTCCTACAACTCCTGAAGTGACAAAATTAGCAGGTTTTTGATAAGGAAACCCTTTATTGATGAGTTGAGCATACCAGCAAGGATTTCAGGCTGTGAGCTAAAAACTGTCCGGACTGTTGCTTGATACGAAGTTGAAATTTCTGGTTGAGCAAACGGATTTAATTTCCTGGAGTTCGAGTTAAAGGAGGGAGCGAAGGAGATGGCGTTTTTGGAATTTCATACAAAGGTTCGCGACTCAACCCTAGCTGCCCTAGTGAAATAACAACAGACATTGATAGATTACTTTTCTCAGCAGCTTTAGCAATAGCTGTGCCATTTCGAGCTAGAGCGATGAACTCTCGAACTTTAAAGACAACGGAGTCATTGGGAGGCGTGTAACCTCTTCGGATGGCAATGTCTAATCCCCGTTCGATGTCGCTGAGCGCCGCCGTTCGATTGTCTGCTAAAGTTACGCTTGGCTCTTGCCCAGGCACTACCGTAGAGATGGCAATGCCATTATTAGTAGGTTGCCCGTCCCGGTGAACGACATTAAAGGTATAAAGGCGTTCAATTCCTTCAGGAGAGCGAGTTTTAACGAACAGGTTAGTAATGTTTGCTGTTGTAGCGCCAGGAAATTGTAAGGGTTGAATCGGTTGGACAAATATGGTTCTAGCTTGGTTAGTTTTTAATTCAGCATCAGTGTTAAAGACAGCCCTGGACGGATCTGCCAACCGGATGTACATAATGACTTCACCAGTCTGGCTAAAGTCAATAACGCTGGAACGGCCAGACCATACTTGAAGGTTGGTAGTTGTATTTGTTGCTGCATCTCTTCCTACAATTTTTAGCGCCGATGTTTGAGCTTGCCCAATATTGACATTGCTGAATGCAGTGGCAATTATTAAGGCAGGAGAAAGTAAAGCCAGACGAATTTTTCGAGTTAGTTTTTTCACGGTTATATTACCTCCAAGATTTTTGTATAAAGCCCCATCTGAGTAAGCCGAGTCGTGGAAAGAGGAAGCCCAAGAAGTGATTTTTGGAATCTCCGTTCCTTTAGGGCGGGGAGGATGTCAACTCCGTTATCTCTGCACTGTGACAAACGCATTGACAAATACCGAAACTTGAGTTCCTTCTGGTACGATCGCCACATTGCCTCGCTTCAAAAGTTCTTGCGCGTCGCGATCCGATCTTTCTCGCAGCCGTTGGGCAGTAGGTGTAAAGAATCCCTCTAAAGCGGCGGCTAGGATGTTAGGTTTAGGTGAGGTTGTGGTTTTAACAGCCGTACTGCCAAAAAAGCCGCTTTGCTGGCTGAAAGTTTCTTGGGCTGGCCGATTGATTATTTCTCCTACCCGCCCCAAGCTGCCGAGAATTCCCACTAAAATATCAGCCTTGGCTATTTCAGAACCTCTGTCAAATAAACTGTCGGCAATGAGAGGTTGGTTATCGATTCCGCGAACGATTAAGTATCCGGGAGGAATGGGTACTTGTTGGATGCGGCCAGCAGAATCGGGGTAAACAAGCGCCACCACGCTTTGAGAAACCAGTCGATTTCCGCGCGTGACATTTTCTACTTGAGTGATTAAGACGGTGCCAGATGGTAAGGCGATCGCCCCGTCAGTTCCTATCACGTCCTCGGTCAATTGGACGGCAAACCTTCCGGCTGTCGGGCTTTGACCTGCTTCGTCCCAAATCATCGGCACAATTACCTTGGCTTGAGCAGATGAGCCGATGGCTATCTCTTTCATTGTTGTGCTGTTTTCGGCCGTCGTGCGGTTGAGGATTCCAGCTTCTCCAGGGGTCATTCTATTGGCGTTTGCAGCAGAGTCAGTAACTCCAATGGCGATCGCTGGTATCTCTTGCATTGGTGCAGCCGATTGTGGGCTTTTTGGCGAACTGACTAGCATTGGCTGCGGGTTTTGAGAAATCGGCGGCACTGATTGCTGTTGGGGCAATGGGACTGGTGCAATTGCCACTGTGCTGGGAATTGTTGCCTGTGCTGCTGTTGGTGCAATTGCTACTGTGCTGGGAAGCGTTGCCTGTGCTGCTGTTGGCGCAATTGCTACTGTGCTAGGGGGCGGTGTCGTTACTGGCATTACTGACCGCACGGCAGGGTAACTTGTCGCTGTTATCCCCGGTGCGATCGGAAAAGTTGCCGAACTGGCAGCAATACCTTGACCATTTAGCTCTTTAATTTCTTGACCTCTGCTTTGCCCCAGAGAAGCTAATTGGGCCCAGCGCTCGTAAGGGTCTACTTTTTCTGGTGGTGGCACAGGTCGAAGTGCCAACGGTGCGGGCGGCGGGACAGGGCGCGGTAATGGCGTAGGATAAGGGCGCGGTGCAGGCGGTTGTGGCTGAGGAATGGTCTGTACTATCCTTGGCGGTGGCGGATTAAAGTTTTGAACCGGCCTCGGGGTTTGAGACCTTCTAGGGGCTGGTGCTGGTTTTGGTGCAGGTGTCGGTTTGGGAGCAGGGGTCGGTCGATTTTTAGGTTCAGGTGGCTGAACTTCTAACGTCCGCTGCTGATCTTGAAATGCCAGTCGGCTTTTTAGTTCTCCTGACTCGTCTTCAAAAACTTGCGCCGGTTTAGGGTTCGTCGTTTTTGCCTGTTGGCGGACGGGTTTAGGAGCAAAGAAGACAAACCAAAAGAATCCCAAGATGCCGAGAACTGCGCCAGTACCCATTAATACTGAAAACGTCCGAACTTCGGGCTTCTCAGAAACAGGATGAGTTTCTGCTCCTTCGTTGTCCTGTTTAATTCTGTATTCAGAGGTCAATAATTCATCGTTTTCTCCGTCATGCCCGGCTAATTCTCTTTCCTCCTCACGGCTCAACTTTTTGCCATTGCAGCTAGCGCCATTAGGAGCGTTAGCTGCCTGAAAACCGTTAGAACTGTTGGAAAAGTTATTGGCTCCATTAGAGGAGTTGTTGCCATTAAAACTGTTGGAAAAGTTATTGGCTCCATTAGAGGAGTTGTTGCCATTAAAAGGGTGGCTAGTTGTGCTGCTAGGCGGCGTACTGTAGGAACTTTCTTCAATTTCATCGGGTTCGCCATCAAATTCGCGCCCATTATGAAGTTCTTTTTCGTTCATGTTTTTACCTGCTATTACTTGGGTTTAAATTCGGTAATTTTGGTGATTTCTAAGCCCGCCGAGCGAAGCTCATAAACTTTCTGTTCAAAAGCTGAGGCTTGGCTACCTAGCGGCGGGGTTTGGATTTCTACTGCTTTGATTCGGAAAGTGCGATTGAAAGGAATTCTTTGATCGATTCCTGACGTGCGATCGACAAGCAACCGAGTGGCAATCATGTCAATCTCCCATTCGCCGGGACGGACTTCTCTGGGTTCGGATAAAAAAGAAATGATGACAGTTGCTCGCAATTGACCCGTAAAAACTTTATTGGGGACGAGTTCAGCGATGTCAGGGAGAGAAGCTTTGCCAAAATTGGGTTCTAGGAGTAACGAAGCAAAATAAGTGCTGGTAGGAACTCGTTTGGAATTGACTTTAATCCCTGAATCTGTATCGTTAGTTCCTGGTATTTTATTGTCCCAGTTGAAGGTTAACTCGGCCCAATTTTTGACAAAATTTTGGATGACTGAGGGATACCGAAAAAACCGATCTCGTTCTGCTACGTAGTAAGTTTGACCGTTGATTAGCTGGACTTGCGTTGTCTTCATAGCAGCTACCGAGTTGATTCGGTACGCGACGAAGAGGTGCAGAATTAGGGCGAGGATATTTACTCCAGTTAGGATGAGGAAGCACAATGCCAGCAGATTTTTAGCTTCTGGCAACAATGCAGACTGTGAAAATCTTTGTAGCTTCATAAAATCTTTCGGCAAGTGTGACATTACTTAAATCCTTTGTTCATCGCCAAATTAGCGGCTGCTCCTATGGCGTTGCTCAAAACATCGACGAGTTGTTTAGCATTGCTAGCAATGCCGTTGTATAGGGCAATTCCGCCGCCGCCGGCGATTAATAGGGCTAAGCCGGGTGCGAAAATGCTGATGAAAAAGAGGAAGGCGACATCGCTGGCTAATTCGGCTCCAGAATTGACTAGCACGGTGGCTGCTAGCCCGACAACGATGTTGTATCCAAGTTGGACACCAAATAAGCTCAGAAATCCAGTTGCCCAAGCCCAAATAGGTCTACCCTGCAAGGGAAGTAGCGACAGTCCCATGGCGATTGGGGAAAAGAGTGCTGTTAGTAAAAGGGCTGCTTCAAGGATGTTGACAAACGCCCACTGGATGCTATAAAGAATGAATCGGACGAGCGGTATTGCTTTTTCTCGAAACACTGAACCGGGGTCAGTTATGAAAGTCGTGGCATCTTGAGCAGCACCGAGCAAGCTATTATTCCACAGTGTTTCACCAAAAGCCCGCAGCGCTTGGAGAGGGGCAGAACCGGCGGCTTGCCTTTCAGCTTCGCTAACGATTTTCTGAGCAGCTTCTTGCTTGGAATTCCAGCAGGTTACCAGTTCTTGTCCGACTTTATTTCGGCATTCACCGTAGAGATTTTCTAGTTGTTGGCGGCCGATATTGCTGATAGTGACATTGGCGATCGCGTCCCTAAATGTCATTTCTCCTAGTTGCGCTTCGAGGACACTCTGGACTTGTCTGTAGGCAAAACTTCTAGTAAAAATGACGGTATTGGCTAGCAATTTGCCGTTAGCGCCGAGGAACAGCATGATGACGAGCGGCCAGACGAACAGTGCTGCCAGTTCTGACCATGACTGCTTTTCGATAATGTCTTTCCCGCTGCTTAGAGTTAAGAACAGGATGCTGATGGCTGCTAGGGTGATGCCGAGGGATACTAGACCGACCCATAGCCCAGAAGCGATCGGGTCAATCGTGCTAATCCAAACTTTGTCCCAAGATTCTGAGGTAGTCTTAGCCAGGTTAATTGACTCGCTAACGATGTCCAAGGATGATCCTTCTGCACCACTCGTCGGTGGTGTAATTTGTGCTAAAAACTCTTTCATTTTCACCTCGGAAAAAACTTCAATTTTGTATTTGATAAGGCGGTTATTCAGTACACAAACTAGGCAGATTATCGCGGATTTAAGTTAACTGCTTGAAGCATTAATTGGGAGCGACAAATCTGTTAGTTGAAATCGGGGTTGTGCTGCTGTCATTCGGTTTTCCCAAATAGCCACCGCCGGGGAGCATCAGCATTCCCGCCTGATAGCTGGCTTGGTTTCCAGACGCAGTGCTGCCTCGGCGCTCTCCCGTATTGAGCGCGGATATTTCCTTAGCAGCTTGCGATAGCAGCACGTTATTAATGGCTCGATCTGTGCGAGCTTGCTGAGCTTCCTGTAAATTTCGCATCTGGACTTGTGCGCTCAATGCGGTCTGTTGGGATAGGTTTTGGAGAATTTGTTGAGTAACGTCGAGGCTCTGGGATTCTTCGCCCAATTGGACGTTTTGTTCGGTATCTTGGCGAGTGGCTTCTAATACTTGGAAGCTGTTGTTTTGAGCTTCTTTGCTGAGGGTTGCTCCATCAGCTATGCCGATAGCGGCACTGCGCTGAGCTTGAGCGTCTAAGTCAGACATGATGTTATATGAACCTTTGCCGTCTAATTTGCTCGATTTAGTTTCGAGTAAATCTGATAGTTTTGTTCCTTCTGTCTGGGATGTTGGAGCTTTAATAATTTGGCTGCTGACTTGGCTCAGATCGGGAATTTGGATGGCTCCGAGAGAGGAGGAAAGGAGTTCGTTTAAGGAGCCAAATAGCTCGTTTTGCACGAAACCTTGGATGTCGCCGATAAAATCGTTGACTTGTTTGAAAACATCTTGAATGGGTGCTAAGAAACTTCCCGCAGTTGGGGTTGGAGGTTTCACGGTCATTTCTTGTGTACTTGGCAGGAAAATGTTTTGGGCTGGAGATTTCACAGTCGCTTCTTGTGTACCGGGTACGAAAACGCTTGGGGCTGGAGTTTTTACAGTCGCTTCTTGTGTACCGGGTACGAAAGGAGGAGTTGTTTGAGCTAAACTTGGCCTGACTTGAACGATTAATTCCCAACTGGCTAACAGGGAAACTGCTGCTAGTTTTGTAGCAGGTTGCTGCATTAATTGAAGTTGATATTTCATGGCAGTTATTTGGGGATTTTTGCAAAAACTTGAGACTTGTTACTGCGAACGTCGGATGCTACTTTTGGCTGAGCATTGCCAGCTATGGTGGCAATTTCTAAATTTTGACCAATGCGGTCGAAGCCTTTTCCTTCTTTCACCGCTGCAATGTATTCTTGGGTGAAATGCTTTAGCCCTTGAAGCTGCCCTTTGAGAGTAGGAGGATATTGAGCCATGATGCGATCGCGGGCTTCTTTTTCATTTTGGTTGTTAGCAATTGATGCCAACATCATCTCTCCGGGGTAGAATCGCGATCGCCAAAATCTTCCTCCTTTCTCAATTAGCCAGCAGGAGTAAAGGTCAGCAGCTCTGGGCAGAAAAGATTCTGTGGCATTGGAACTGATAATTTGCGGGTCGTACCCTAAATATTTGTGAGCGGCTGCTACCCCAGAATTGGTGATTCTGCCGGTAATTCGGTAGACCATATTTTGTAGAATTTGTGCTCCTGCGGAACATTCGCAGATAGCATCAAAATCTTGGCTTAATAGCAAGACAGCTATGCCATCTTTTCTGCCAGTGGCGCAAAGTTCGCCGACAACTGATGCAAAACCATCTTTTTTAAGCAGCACGCTCAATTCATCTCCAATAAATAAGCTTTTGGGGTGAGAAAGAGCGTTGCGGATGCAAGCAGCATGGGCGTTAATTGCCATTAAATAGGCATCTTGTTCGTTAGACAGTCCCGATAGGGCAAAGAACTTAACAGCAGGTTCCGGCGAAAACGTGCTGGGCTGACCGATGGCTTTTCCCAAGCGGGATGTTAGCAAAGCATTTCCTTGGCTGAGGATTTGATTGATGGCTAGTCTATCCAGTTCTTCAAAGGACTTAAGATTGAGCCTTTCTTTGCTGCAAAACCTCAGTAAGTCTTGGAGAGTTGGTATTTGCTGCCATTCGGGCGATCGCCAACCTTTTTCAAATGCTTTGTTGTACCGAGCGATGATTTCTGGATCTCTGAGGTACATATCGAGCATTCGTAGGATAATTGAATCTACTCGCTGGGCTAGGTGGGGGTTGTGAATTTTGCCCATGGCGATCGCCACCACAGCTTTGCGGATAAATTCTTTCCAAGATTCCATCCGCCGTTCTCTTTCAGCTTTGTCGAACTTGCGAAGGTCTGGCGGTTCTACTAAATTGCTAGACCCTTGGCTGATGTCGTAATATGCGCCTTGGTCGCCCAAAAGTTCGATCGCGGTTTTGAAGGTACTGTTACCCCCGCTGCTGATGTCCATCCCGACAACAGGGATGTTATTCGCCAGAGCTTCAATGGCAAAACGCCACCCCAAAACGCTCTTGCCTGAACCAGATTCGCCAGTAATTAAAGCGCGACTAATTTGGCTGTAAAACAAGTCGATAAAAATTGGCTTTCCGCCTCGATGGGTGATAAATTCAACTCCTTTTTTATCCAAGTCGCGGGGAACTGTTAGTGGCAGAATTCCAGCGGCAGTTTCAGTGTCGAGGGTGAGGCGGCGTTCGCTCAAAAATGAACCGCTATGTAGCAACCATTTCCAAGTAATCGGTAGGCATTGCAACCAAATATCCCAGGCAACGTTCCGCTCGCGGATGACTTTCGCAGTTCCAAAACTATTAGAGAGTACGTTGCAGGCTTGGCTCAATTCTTCGGCAGTATTTCTGTACACTAAAAAGGCAACGGCTGCATTTAGGGGTACGGCTCCTTGGTAAAGCCTTCGCTGGGCATCGAAAGATTCCTCCTGTTTAATTTCAGCGCCAATATCGCGCCCTTGCCCTTTAGTTATAGCTCTGCTACTAGCGGCTTTTGCTCCTTTAGCTTGTCGGGCTAAGTTATCATTAATTACAAGGGAATTTCCGGCGCTAATTTCTATCCAAGCTTCTGTATCGCGGACGTAGCTTGAGGACATCACCTCCCAAATCCATTTCAATTGCTGGCGGGTATTAATCCAGCCTGCGGGCGCGTCATACATTGTCAGGACAGCGCATTCTTTTCCCTTTCCGGTGAGATAGACGCGATTGTTGGTCTTGCGGTGTTCGGGGCAGGAGGATATGCCATTCGTTCCTTCAATTAAAACTGTACAAATGTGTTTTTCAGTTGTCTTAATTTCGATGAGTTGATAGCCAGAATGGGTTTCTTCAAGTTTAACAATTTGTGGAATTTGCGGTGGTTTACTGCTGTTAAATCGTAGCCACAGCCACTCCCAGAGTTCTGATGAATTCATGGGACTAATTTCTAGCCCCATTTTGGTATTCAGGAGAATTTCCCAGCGGAGGAATCCTTGTTCAAAAGAGTTGAGAAGCAGCTTGGTGTAAAATTGCTCTCTGTAAATTCTGGTGTTGCCTGCAATGGTTTCCACAATGGAATCGCACAATTTTTTGACTCCATCAATGGCTTTGCCAATGAAATCCCGGGAGATGGTTTCGCCTTCGTTATCGGCTGTCCAAGTACAGAAAGCAATTTGCTCCCATACTTGTCTAGTACCTTGATTAGTTTGTTGTTGGAGGCGGCGCTGTTCATTTCTGAGCAGTACAGATACGGGTTGGAGTTCAGCGGTGTCAGCTAGTTGCTCTAATTCTTTTTGCCGATCAGCATCGCTACTGTAACAACCGGTGCAGAAAGTGATTTTTTCACTGGGTGGGATGTCTTTCATTCCTTCTTCAAGAGAAGCTGCAAATGCCGATACTTCGCTCCTAAACAGTAGGTTGTGAAGTCCTCGGAGGCGGAATCCAAATACCAGTTGGTAGCTAGTCCCGTTATTGAGAAGCATCCCAGACACTTGTCTGCCATCTTTTTCAATTTCCACCAAACAACAGAGGTTAATTTCATTTTGGAAAGGCATAAATTTGCTCCTTCCCCCATATTGATTGGGTACAATTTTGGGTTTCAATTTGATGCGGATTTGTGAATCGTAAGGTTTGCCTTGGATGCTAGGAGGGCGCAGGGAAGAGATGGGAGAAATATAGAAGCTGTCGCCGCTGCACCACTCATCTCCGGGGGGCTTGCGGAATTTGTCAGTAAAGAGGTGGGGTTGATTTCCTGTGAGGAGCCACCAGCTTACAATCAGCCAAAGCGAGACAGTGAAGAACCAACCCAATCCCAGGCTAAATAGACCCATTGTTAAGGTGTAGGCAATGGCGGTTAAGAAGCACCAAGGTAGAATTTGATTGGCAGGGATGAACCCGATACTTGCTTGTTTGCCCAGGATTTTATTGACTCTGATAAAGTCTTTTTCTGGATCTCGTAAAGCCATTGGTGACTCCTTTTTTTTAGTTCTAAAAGGTCAAAGTTGTAATTACTCCCAGCGGTGGCAGGTTGGGAACCAAGCCGGCTGTAGTACCGCTGCCGTCGCCGACGAATAAGAACGTTACTACGTCTATGGCAATCACAATGCCGAAGGCGAGGGCAATTTGGGTGACAATTGGACGCCAATCATTGCCTTGCTGCGCTTGGTTGTAAGCGAATAAAGCTGCGGCGGCTACTAGCAAGAGAAATACGCCTCGAATGGCATTGAAAATTAAAACGATCGTTGATTCGTCAATGGCTGTTCCTCCTCCTGCTGCTCCAGCTTCGGTTGCTAGATTGGTCATAAACGCTTGGAGACCGCTTAGAAAAACGGCTTGGGCTGGGGTCTGAAAGTTATTCAGGAACATTGTTACTGTGATGACAGCAACGGCTAAGTGCCAGAAGCGAATTTTGCTACCCAGCAGTTTTTCGAGGATGGGAATGCTGCGGGTAATTTGCCATAGTCCGAAGAACACCAGAGATGCACAGCTAAATACGCTGACAAATAAGGGCTGGACAAGAGTTAGATAAATGGCTGCAATTAGGCAAATTGCAATGAAGGCTAAATCGGCGTTATTGAGTTTGAATTTACGCATGAATTTGCTAAAATGGCTGCGGCGTTTGTGGATAATGCTTTGGTTAGCAACGCTGGTGCGATCGCCATGAGAGCGGTAGTTGTTGTGTAAGTAATCGTTTTGCATGGGATTTGTCCTCAAAGTGGTTTAAGCTTGCAATTCGTTGCTGTCTTCTCGCGATCGTTCTTTGCGTTCTGGCGAGGTATAGTTGTAGTCTTTAGATGCTTGAGAATCTCTAGATTGGGTTTTTTGCGGCTCTGGGGAGCCGACTACAGCCTCCATTTCTTCAACAGCAATGTGGCACTGCCGAACGTCTGGCGGCTTTCCTTTGACCAGAACGGCATCGAACACTTGTGCGTCACCTTGGCGGGGGTTAGTTCCGATCAGTTGTTTTGACCCGTCAGGCAGATCCAGGATTTCAAATTCGTATTTGACTGCCCCGGTCGTGCCGTCTTCGCGACGCGATTCTTTCCAAGGAAACACTGGATCTTTTTCCCCGCTAAAGCGTTTGGGGAAGGTGTCCTGAAACTTTTCAACTAAAGCCTGGGCAGTTGCTAGTTTGTTGTACTCTTCTTCCGACTGAGGCAATTTGAAAATGGCTTCTCTTTCTTCTGGAGTTAGCTTGTCCCGATCCGGCTCAAATTTCCAGCGTTCGCCATTCTTGGTTCCGGCAAAAATTTCGGTATTATCGCTGCCTTTGACGGCAACTTTAACTTCGTTATTTTCACCAGTTACATACAAGCTGCCGCCACCATCAAAAGCAATTCCCGATTGGGGAGACTGCCCCGTAGCGAAAGCATAATTGACCAAGCAATCTGCTACAGCTTCTCGCTGCTGCTGTACTTTTGTTTGAGTTACCATTTTGCTAAGAAGATCCTCTGGTTCGCCTTCCTCCTTGTCGATACTGTTAGGTGCAGTAACTGCGGGCTGAACTTTTTGACGGGTTTCTGGCCCTTGTGAATTAGGATTAAATTCTGATTCAACCGGCATTTGAACGGTCATTTTATGTTCCAGTTTGTCAACGATGCTTTCAAGGCGATCCAATCTCTTTGAGAGGTTGCCTAAATAGTCTTGGATTTGGTCTAACTGTTCGCTGATGCTGGTATTTTTATCGAGCTGTAGAGGTCTAGATTTCTGGTAGTTTGGGTTGAGCTTGCTCTCTAGCTCGCCAATCTTTTCGCCAATTTGAGCAGCCTTGGTTTCGGGATTGTTGGTTTTAACTTTCTCAGTGAGCTTGGCTTCAATGTCGCGATCGCTTCTCTGAGGCTGGCTCGTTTCCAATTCCTCTGGTTCAGTTGCAGCAGGCGGTTCTAATACCTGCTTAGCCCGTTCAGCAAGTTTTTCAGTGCGTGTATCTATCGCCTCTATGCCGGAAATGACATCAGCGTGTTTAGCACGAGTCGCAACTCGGTCGGCGCGATCGTTTAATGAGTCAATTTGTTCGAGAATTTTTTCGAGTTTTTCTGCCTGTTCCTTTTCCCTCGCTCGTTCAATGTAATCAATTAGCTCCCCAATACTCTTTGCTCCAAGTAGACCCATTAAAGAGGCAGTTTGGACGGTTAAGCCACTTACGGTTAATCCGTTAATTTCGCTTCCCATAGAAGCGACACTTGCTCCTTGGCGATCGGTTTCTTTTAGAACAGTTTCAAGGGTGTCGAGTAAAGGATATTTTGCTTCGGGCTGTTCAGCCACTTTTTGCTTGATTTGTCCGTTATCATTCTGATTTTGAACGCTGCGATTTTTAGCTATTTTGCCCAATACACCATTGGGGATAGGAGCATTATCATCATCAGAAAGTAGTTCTTCAATATTATCTTCTTCCTCCTTTCTTTGCGTTCTGCTGGTAGCATTTTTAGAAGCTACTGACTTTCCTAGCTGCCGTTTAGACTGCGATGATTTGCGAGTTTGCGTATTTTGGCTGGGAATGTCTGCATCTTCTTCTAGATCGCTTAAATCATCCTCCAATTCATCATCTAGTTCTTCATCAAATTCTTCGGAAATGCTGTCCTCCTCTAATTCATCACTGGCATCCAGCCCGATTAAGTCCATAATTTGGGAGGGAGTATAGTAATTGTTATTGTCTTTGGTTTCAACGTCAGCTTGTTTCAAATTTTTAACTAAATAGACACCGCTGGTTCTCTGGCTGGGGTCTTTAGTTAAATAGAAAACAAAGCCAGACACCTCACCTCCTTTTCCTTCAGTAACTAAATCCATGCTGACACTAGCTTTGTGATTGCCAGATTCATTGATTCTGTCGGGTCGTTTGTTGAAGGATTCAACGAAGTTTTTGAAATCTTCCCAGTCCTCAATGCCACCTTCTTCTTGGATTGTTTCTATGGCAGCATCAAGGGTTTCCTGAATGTGTTCCAGTTTTTTGACGTGTTTTGGATCTGTGGCTGTTAGGACAGACCAAGTACGCTTTGGGGCAGAAAATTGTCTTTTGGAGTTGGGCTTAGTTGAGAGTTTGGCAGCCATTTTTTCTCACCTCCTACGAGGAAATTAGATGCGACCGTTAGGTTCGATATTGAACTTTCAGCAGTGCTTTAGATTGTCAAACAGGACTATTGGCTAGTTGCGCGATTGTTTGATTGGGTATTTGTTCGCGGGTTTCGCTCAAAAGTTCTGTTCTGATTTTCCCTCTTAGTTCTTGGTGATACTCGCCTAGCATTCTGCTGAATTCTTGCAGAACTTCTAGGTTTTGTTTGGGTAACTGTCCTGCTTTTACTGCTGTCTCTACACCCTTGGTCATTTGGCAAATGTGCGTGCTCATTATTCGCAGTTGGGCACAAGTTCCTTCATTGATAGCGGGGACTGTGCGGTCAAGGCTAAAAGCGCGTTTACGCAAGTAGTCAGACAGGCTTTTTTCACCTGCTTCTGCGGCACGTTTCACTAAATCTGCCTTTTCAAAGGTGGTTAGACGCACTCGGACGACTTCAGTTTTTCCAGTCGGTTTGGAAAGTTGGTTTTTGGGGAGAGTTGCAGTTGTAAGCACATCAATTCTCTAGGGCTAACTAATGGTTTATTAAGGCTAAGTTGAACAGCAAGGGATTAGGTCAGAGCAGTTGTTGGCATTAAGTTAATTTAATGCTCAGCAACCGAGGTTCCCTAGAATTTCCTGAACCTTGATGGCAAGGTTTGAGCGGTGATTTATCCATTGCTTTCATTGATTCAATTGTCAGCAATTCTGTTGGAGATGAGCCTGTTTCTTTCGGTTTATGTTTTGTTCGGTCACAGGTCGCATTAGTGAGAAGCTACTAGAGCAGTTTTTATCATCCAGATGGCTGATTCGAGGTGGATAATGCTGTCTGGATTGCTTGTAGCTTTTGACTGTGATGTTTTAAGCCTGTAAATTGCATCATTGTTGAGCATGGTTTACAGCCAAGCGTGCTTTGTTGTTGAGGACGGTTTTTAGTTTGCGATCGCCGTCGCTCAACAAAGTCTTAATATTTCGTGCTGGGAGTTTAAGCAAGTCTGAGTTGATATTCCCAGAAGAATCGCTCTGTATTGTTCGGGGTGCGACACAAGTATTTCCAAATGTCCAAGTGTGTGTCCATTGCCAAACCTATGACGATATAAGATTCTTCATTGTCTGTCACTGCATCCCCAAAGTTAAAATCCGGTTGCACCCAATTGTCAGGCAGGGCGATCGCATTCGGTTCAGGGGCAGTAGTATTGGTTGGATGCGCCATTTCAGGGGGCGCGTAGTGTTTTTGTGGCATTTAGTCGATTTTAAGGGTAAGCGATCGCTCTGCTGACTGGCGGTAGCCAGAGAAGAGGTATTCGTCAGCTACTTATGCTGAAGCGAAGATAGGTCGTTGCCTTTTGCACAAATTCTGACAAGTGGGCGATTTGGGCGATTTACTCATTTTTACCCCCCTCTTACGTCTATTTGACATGGCTTGCTATGCGACTAGCGCACTAATTAGGAGGATTTAAGAGGTGTCGGAGTACAAAAAATCGATTAAAAAGCAGCGACAGTTTATTTAACTTAATTAAATTTTGTAAAAATTGGAGGAAAATTTAGGATTTTTGAGGGACAAACAGGAGATATTAGGAAATAAGAGAAAATAAGAGGAAATAGAAGGGTAAAAATATAAAGCTTTTTGTGGCTTTCACTAACTATCGTGGTGCGTTCCTTCTCACAAAAAGTTGCACCCTGTGTGAAGGATGCAATTTACGCTTATTGCTGGCAGATATTACTTCTTAGAAGAACCTGGCCTTTGTCGTAACATCAGTGGGGTTAGTACCTGAATCAGCAACGCGACGGTAAAAACCCTCCGACTGTCTGGGCAGGCAGAGGGTCGCAACTATCTAGTCTTAAAAGAGGTCGTGTTTGCCTGTATCCGCACCTAGCTCAATTCGTGCTGCACAATAGGCTGCTGGAACGTTGCAATAGCGACATTCCCAGTGGCTTGGTGCTTGAGGTGGGGGAGTTGATCCACTAATTATGGCAACAGTTTGGAGGAAGAAATCCTTGAATTTCCTGTCAACATCTAATGGAGGAATTTCTACTATTTCATCGGGATACACGAGCCGCCCTGCGGGAGTCTGACCTTGGCAGAGAAGTTTGCCTTTAGGTGAGAGAGGAAACAGCAGCATATAAATTAGCACTTGATACTTGTGTGCAATTTTCTGCTTGCCGGATTTACAATCTTCTATGATGATCTGACCAAAATCATTCACTACAATGTCCGGCTTGCCACCGATGTCGCAAGTCTTCCCGTGAATTGTGAAGGAATTGTCATCCTCAACATAGACAGCAGACTTTTGGGCTTGATGTTGCATTTTCTGCTGGATTACCATCTTGTCATGGGCAGAGGAGTCAAAATTACTGGGTATTTTGGGGAACTGGTAGTTAGCCAACGACCATGCTGTGAACTGGCACTGCTTTTCTTGAGCCATTAAGCCAGAAAGCCAAGTCACCCAGATATAAGGTTTTGAACGTTTTTTAGCAGCGGGTTGAGTCGTTTTGGTTTCCTTGGGGAATTTGGTAGACGTTGATTTGCGAGTCGTCTTAGGTTTTTGATTGGAAGAAATTGAGAAAGCTTGTCCTGATTCTTCGGGAAAAAGGGAAAGTTGTACGTTCATATTTTTTTAAGTGAAATCTACTTTTTTGGTAGATGATTGACTGCTGAATCTAGATTAATCAATAAAGCCTGTCAATAAAATGAGTTTAAAATAGAGAACAAATAGAATTTAATAGAGTTTTTTATCAAAACCGAATTCCCGTCGAAATTAGAAGAATGAATTGCTATGCTAAAATGGCTGGCACGAACTTAATATACTCTCTCTATTGCCGGTGTGATATGGACTCCCAGGATGACTCACAACAATTAAAGCTTATGTTTCTAGGGGAACTGGCTAACCGCTACGGTTTTTTTGGGAAGCACCGAGATGTTTTCTTAAGTCGTTTTGATGAAAACAATGCGAATAAGAAGCGTAAGCCACTTGCAGAATATCTGTGGAAAAACGAGGAGATTGCCAATCAGGAACAGACTTTCCAAGATCACTTGACTGATGTATGCGATGTGCTGTCTATAAATGGCTGTCCTATTGTAAAACCAACTGGTCGAGGTAAACCCCGCAAAGGTGAAAGCCCTTGGGAGCAAGCATTCAAGTGGTTGTGGGAAAAACAGTTTCCTGAGTGGCTTCAAAAAAAAAGGTCTAATGATTCAAGCGTTGGTACAATCGCTCTTATCGCGGCAGCAATGGACTGGCACAGACAGTTTCGATCGCTGATTGACATTAAGACAGAAGGTTTCGTAGGTCGTAAATACGTTTTCGATAAGATTGAAGATTTCCTGAGCAACAAGCCCAATGGTTATTTCACCATCGAAGGCGACCCCGGCTTGGGTAAAAGTACAATACTCGCCGAGTACGTCCGGCGACATGAATGCGTAGCCCATTTCAACGATCGCCTGGGAAGTATCAATCGCAGTAGCCAATTCCTAGAGAGTGTTTGCACGCAACTGATTGCCAAATACCGCTTGCCCTATTCGGAGTTGCCGCCCGATGCCAATCAAAACAAGGCTTTCTTGGAAAAATTACTGTCTGAAGTCAGCGAACAACTCAAGCCTGGAGAACGACTGGTAATTGTTGTCGATGCGCTGGATGAGGTTGACTTGGAGAGCCAGGACAAAAGTGCCAACATCCTATACCTACCCCGCTACTTACCCCAGAATGTTTACTTCGTGATTTCACGGCGGCGGGGGGTCGATCTTCTCTTTTTGGTGGACACGCCGAAGCACCTGTTTGACCTGATGGCAAAGGAATATGCTGACCGTAGCTTACAAGATGTTACAACCTATATTCGGCAGCACATTAATGAGCATGAGCGACTGCGCCAGTGGATTGAGGCTAACAGCTTGACAGTCGAAGATTTCATTACCCAACTAGCCGACAAGAGCGAAAACAACTTTATGTATTTGCGCTGCGTGCTGGTGGACATCGAGGATGGAATTTACCAAGACTCAACTATCGAAAGCTTGCCCCAAGGTCTAGAAAATTATTACAAAGATCATTGGCGACTCATGGGCATGACCACCGACCCGCCACCGCTCACCAAGTTCAGAATTGTCTACGTCTTATCAGAAAATCCCGAACCTATCCCTTATAGGGACATTGTTCAAATGATCAAGTATACGGGAGAACAAGAGGCCGAATTTAAGGTGCAATACGTACTTAAGGGATGGAAACAGTTTTTACACAACCCAATCATGTACGGGCAAACCTTCTACAGGTTTTATCATGATAGCTACCGTCGGTTTCTCGAAAACCGCGAGGATGTAAAGGCAGCAGGAATAACAATTGAAGACATAAAAACCCTAATGCCAGATAGTGAATGGCAGGAGTTGTACGGCGATGGGTAGGTTAGCAGAACGCTTAAAGCAACTACCGCAAGGCAGCAGAATTTATAAATTGAAGGCTCTACCAAAGCTGCTGGCACAGGCTTCCCAAGTAGATCGGCTGTACATCCTGCTAACAGATTTTGATTTCATTGAAGCTAAGATTTCTGAATTAGGGCCACAACCACTGATTGAGGATTATGACTTGGCTTTCACTCCTGACATCTTAAATTCTGGAGAGTGGGTTAAGAGCAAGGGTGACAATCTGAGAATAATTCAAAGTGCGCTGCGGTTGTCGGCTCACATCCTGGAGCAAGATAAAACGCAACTAGCAGAACAACTGCTAGGTCGCTTGCTTTCATACAAAGCACCAGAGATCCAGGTGATACTGGAGCAAGCTAAACAGTGGAAAGCTGCCCCCTGGTTCCGTCCGCTAACGCCCAGCCTAGCGCAACCGAGTGAGCCATTGCTGCGTACCCTGGTAGGACATACTGGCGGGGTCAACGCAGTGGCAGTGTTTCCAGACGGGCTGCAAGCAGTTTCAGCGTCAGATGATGGCACTCTGAAAGTCTGGGATTTACAGCGTGGTATAGAATTGCACACGCTTCAAGGTCACACTGACGGAGTTAGTGGAGTAGTGATAACACCAGATGGACAATGCGCTGTTTCAAGCTCATGGGATGGCACTCTGAAAGTCTGGGACTTAAAGCGTGGAAAAGAACTATCTACCTTGCACGGTCACACTCAGGGAGTTAGTGGAGTGACGGTGACACCTGACGGGCGACTGGCTATTTCTACCTCACAAGACTATACTCGCAAAGTATGGAATCTTGAAACTGGAAAAGTTCTTAAAACCTTTTGCATTCCAGATAGTCCACCCAGTGAATTCCCAGCAATAATGCCTGACGGAAAAAAAGTTATCTTTCCTATTCGTAAGTACCCGGTCACTGAAAAAATAACAGTAACGCTGGACGGGAAACAGCTTTTCACTGCATCGAATCACTCGGCTCCAAATGCTACCAGCCTTCAAGTTTGGAATCTAGAGGATGGGGAAGAGGTACTCACTCTTTGCGAACACACAAGCGTGGTAAGTGAAGTGGCGGTGCTGTCTGACGGGCAACGTGCTATCTCAGCTTCAAATGACCTAAAAGTCTGGGATTTGAAGAGGGGGGTACAGCTATTTACCTTACCTAACTCTGGGGGTTGTATTGAATCAGTTGCAGTAGTGCCTAAAGGGCAAGGTGTTCTCTTCACTTCAGGCGACCAGCTCAAAATCTGGGATCTCCAAAGCAGGACGGAAGCACTGACTCTAGGCAACCATACTCAAGCCCGGGCAATTGCGATAACGCCGGATGGACAAGGTGCTATCTCCGGTTCATCGGATGGTACTCTTAGGGTGTGGAACCTCAAGAGCAGTTTCGAGCAACTTCCTCAACAAAGCTACACCGCAAGTGTAAACGCAGTGGTGGTGATACCGAAGAAGCAACAGGCTATCTCCGGATCGCAAGATGGCACGCTTAAAGTCTGGGATTTAGAAACTGGGACAGAGTTACTTACATTGAAGCATCGCAGCCGTGTCCAAGCCGTCGCAGCAATGGCCAGTGGAAGCAGGTTTATCTCTGGTTTCTACGATGGTACTCTCAAAATCTGCGATTTAGAAACTGGGGCAGAGTTGCTCACCATAGCAGGCAGTTTTGCGCCTCCTATCCAACTTACTACCCCAACGGGGGATACGGTATTACTACCAGCATTAGCAGCCGTGCCAGTTGAGGCGGTAGCAGTGACACCAGATGGACAGCGGGCTGTTTGTGGCTTGGGCGATGGTGCGCTTGAAGTGTGGCATCTCCACAACACAACCAAACTGCTCACCCTGATCGGCCATACTCAACAAGTGAGTGGAGTAACTGTGACTCAAGATGGCTTGCGAGCTATCTCCAGTTCTTTTGACGGCACCTTGAGATTATGGGATTTGCAACAAGGAACGCAACTGCTCTCGCTGCACAGCCATGATAGTGCTATCAATGCAGTTGCATTGATGGCAAAGGAGCAGTATGCGATCTGTGCTTCCCACGATAGCACCCTCAAAGTTTGGGATCTTCAAAGCCGAACACAACTGCTCACTCTACACGGTCATACTGATATTGTTTGGGCTGTGGCAGTAACACCAGACGGAAAACGTGCCATCTCAGCGTCGAACGACTGCACTGTGAAAGTTTGGGATCTGGTTCAGGGAAAGAACATAGCCAGTTTCCGTGGGGAGAGTCCATTAAAGTCTTGTGCTGTGGCATCAGATGGAGTGACGATTGTTGCGGGTGAAGAATCAGGAAGAGTGCATTTTCTATGTTTGGACGGGATGTAATGCAGTCAACCCGATGCGATCCTCAGTTATCACATCCACTCTGGCGATTGCCTTATCCTTCTTTTTCAACCCGTTTTTTCAGTCTCGTGTCGGTACAAGCAGCCAGGGGGGACTAAATGTAGGCTAATGTGTAGCAAGGGAGTGACAAAAGGCAATGAAAAATTTTCCATTGGACTTTGTGCGATCGCGCCCAGTTCCCCAACCCCCTGCACTCGACTAAACCATTTCCAACTCCCTCGGTTTCGATTCAGTCGCGGGCGTGAGAGTAGTTCGGGACTGAGACAAAGCTTTTTCCCGTTCTACAATCATCTCTTGGAAACGCGCCGCTGCTTGCTCTGTCAGAGGAATTTGAACCTCCCCGGTGTTAACGTTAGCTTTAAACACGGTGCGCTTGGACTCGTTTCTGACAAAGCAATCCCCGTTAGGCTGTACGTAAGCTGTCCATTGGTTGTCGCCAAACTTAAAGTGCTGAGTGCTATCGGAAGGAAGGTGCGATCGCGTAGCCGCCGTCTGTGGGCACCGCCGTTGCTTGTAGGTTTCCGAAACGACGCTAAAGAGGGTGTCTTGCAGAGAAAGCCGCCAGTTGTCAGCTTTAGCGTTGGTGGTGTCACGCTTTCCGTTCAGTGCTGTTTCTGGTTTTGAAGCCGGTTCTTGTGGGAGTTTTGGGGGTTGGGGCGTGCTATCATTTTGTGCGATCGCGCTACGCCCAGTTTTCGCCAACTCAGAACGTTGAGATACTTCAGGTGAATCGATCGGTGGCAATTGAATTTCAGGCAACCGAATCGATTCCCGGTTAACTTTCAGCATAACCGACCTACCGCCTTTGTCCGGGGAAAGCGTCGCCTCAAAAGTAGTTCCAGGGGGAAACTTAGGACTTTCGGGGGAAAATGTACCCAAGTTTTTATCGTCAAGCTGGATAATGGGAGTGCCTTGAAATCGGTAATACTTCTCGTGAGTGGGAGGTAAATCGATCATTCCCACTTGCAGAGTTACTTTCCGATCCTTCCATTTTGACTTGGAGAAATCTTCCTCTGAGTAATCGTTATCGGGATGTTTGACATTGACTACTTCTATTTGATTTACCCGATAATTTGACAAAGCATTGGAGATTTCATCCATGAACAGTTTGTAGACCAGTGCGCCTCTACCTGCTTTATCTTGAGACTCGATCCACCGACAATCGACGGGAGGTACGATGAGGAGTCTGGTTTCATTACCGGAGTAGTTTGTTACCTTCAAAGAGTCGGTGTCGATGCGATCGTTAGAATTGTCTCCGTATTTGGTATCCAGTTTCGCCACCATGCTTTGGGGTAAGTTTTTGAAGGCGAATTCAACTAGCGGCAATTCGGGATGAGCAGTGGCTTCGTATGCAATTCCTTTGCTATCGAGTGCGTCTTTCCATTGGTTAGGAAGGTCAATGGTTCTGCCATCTTTAGTTTTAACTTTTTGGAAAGGAACTTGCAGCACGTAGACATCTCGCGGTAAGGCTTCGTGCAGCAATTCGTAGTCTTCTTGGAGGGAAAAGGTAATTTCCAAATCCTCTGCCACCTTCTGGCAAATTGTCCGGTGTTTGCTCAGATTATCGGAAGTGTGGGTAGCTTGGAATAAGGCATGAGCCGCCCTAGTTTTTCTGTCTGGAGTATCCCAAATTTCGTCAATCTCCGCTCGATAACTGTCATAAAGTTTGCCCATTTCCTCTTTTCGAGTTTTGATATCGCTGCCAGTGCGATCGTAGATAATACTTTTGTCCTCTTGAAAGCGCTGCACCAGGTCTTTCGCCCATTGCAATTCGTTTTCTTCCCAAGGCAGGTCATTTTCTTTGCTGTGTCGGTACTCGATTCCTCTCTCTACTAAGGCATTTTTGTACTCATAGAAAACGTGCAATTCCTTCCCTTCTTTTTCGTACTCAATGCCCGCTGCATCTAGTTCCTTACGATTGTCTTTTGACACGATTAAATGAGCCGGAATCGGGGGTAGAATGTGCTGAAATTCATCTCGGTTACGGTGGATGAGTCGCGTTTGTTCCCAATAAGGGTTAACGGCTTCTTTGGCTAGGACGTAAACAGCATTGGGAAAATCGGCGGGCATGGGAAATTGTTTGTACAGTCGATCGTCTCCTTTGTACTGGAAAAAGTAAGTGCAGCTTTTATGTTTCTCGCACCATTCATCTACTTTTTCTAGTAAAGTGTCGGGATTTAGACCTGTTTTCTCTTTCACTTCTTTGGCATCTTTACCCCGCAGCGAGTTTTTCTGGTAGTCAACTTCGTACTGTTCCATGATGCTGAGAGCGGCGATGAATCGCTTTTGCTGCTTGAGAAATAGCTTTTCATCTTCGCCGGAGTTGGGGATAGCGGCTGCTACTTTGCCAATGGCTAAAGCGACGATTCCGACTTCATTTTGAGAACTGGCAACTCCGATTTTTTCTAGGGTGGTAAACTTGCGATCGCCTGCTTTAACTTTACCTTGTCTGACTTCAGAATCGTCTTCTCGATACCGAACTTTCGTATAGGGAACTTTCTCAGCTTGTACCACTTCCCCGAAGTCAAATAACCCGTCTTGTGCTGGTAAGATTTGTTGGGCAATGTGAGGAAGTTTTCTAGATTCAATGCCAAATGGTTCGTCACCGTCAAAGTCTCCTTGATGGAACTTTTCTAAGTCTTTGGGATTGAACCAAATTACCCCTTTGATTTTCGCCATGACAGCGCGGGTTTCCTCTGGAATATTTTCCAGGTTTTTTGCGTGTACATTTTGATATATCCTCAGACCATCTTTGTTAAGAATTGGGAATCGACCTTGAACGCATTCTCCTTCTTCTAAATGGTTAGCGCAAACCGTGCCTTTGGGTAAATCTTCGCAGGGTAGAGCCATTGCCGAAGTCATTGATAAAGCTCCCCTGGTTGCCAGATTTCGCCATTTGGATGCCAGCCACCTTTCTGCCATATTGGTGAATTCGGGACTGCCTATCATCAGTCCGAATTTATCGGCTTTGAGCATCTGGATGTCCTGTCTTTCCCGCTTTTTATCCTCGGTATTTTCCTCGCTGTCACCGTTAATTTCGTCGTCACTTGTAGTTGATAGTTTTTCCTGCTGTTCTTTAAGTTTTCTTTCGTTCAAACGCGCTAAAAATGCTTCGCGCTTGTCATAATCTTCAATCATCGCTTGGCGCAATTTCATGGGGTCGCGTTGCAGTGCTGCCAGTCTTTGGGCTTCGGCTTTAGTTGTTGGTACTAAATCTTGCCTTTGGGCTTCTTCGTCGAACCAAACTCCAGTAGACTGCCAGCTTGTTTGGGTGATGCCGATTTGACTGTTTTTGCGGTTTCCAAGGATGGCTTTGGGTAATTCGTAATCCCCACAAGGAATGAGTTCTTTGAGTTGTTTTTTATTGATGCCTTTGATGCTGGAACGGTCTAAAATAAGTTGAGGTTTGTTGCCTTCAGAGTTGGCTAATGAGTCGAGTAAATTGTCATCGGGACGGAGGGTTCCTTTAGCCAAAAAGCTGACTTGGGGTGAGGATTCTGTATTTTCTGAATTCCAACTGCGTAGCCAAGCGAAACGGAATTGGCTGGCTCGATCTTTCTCGCCGCCGATGCTTTTGAGTAATTCGGAACTGATTGCACCGTGACAGTCTCCGGTTCGATATTTAGCATATTGCGGGTCGGTGAAATCAACAATTTTTACTCGCAGGTTGTCGCATTCTGATACGCCGGACATACAAGTGCTGACGAGAAGGGAACCGTAGCGACAAGCAGTGTCTTTTTCGGTTACGAATAAGTCTCCTATCTTTTTGGCTAGGGTTTCGTCACCAAAGTAATAGCTATTTCCAGATTGAAATATCATGCGTCGCTTGATGCCATCTTCTGGGTCGTGGATGCTGGCGCGTAATTGGCGAGAATCTGGATTGGATTTGTCAAGTTTGACAATCATTAATGACTTCAGTTCCTCTGGTTGAAACATTGCTTGCAGAATAGAGTGGCGCAGGATTTCTGGATTGTTGAAAAATTTGCCTGCATTTCGACCTTTGGTATCAGTGTAAGCGGCATCGAAAACGGGAATCTTGAGTCCTTGTTCGGTAACAACTGTGGCGACCATGAGTTGATTTCTCCCTAGAAACGAGGTGTTAGAATAAGAATTGTTGAAACAGTTGGTAAGGCAGGTAAGAAAAGTCTATCTAAGCCTTAACAGGTTGAAACTTGGTCAAGTGTTGACCGTTGGAAGTGTTTTTGAGGTGATTGAAATGGAACTAAAGGTTGATACAATTGTTAATCCGGCTCTGTTTGAAGATGAAGATACTGAGCTGGTGGAATTGGCGATCGCTCCTGAAGATGAGGATAAATACCCATTCGTGCGTCCCAGCAGTGCTCCTGCGGATTTGATGGACAGACCGGGGAGAGTTATTACAGAATGGGAGAATATGGACTTTGATGAGCGAGTTCAGGCTGACCCTACATATATAGATAGGGTTTAGGCGTAGGGGGACACATAGCAGAGGCATGGGGTGTTTGGTTCGATGGGGCGGCGGTAGCCGCCCTTTAAACGTTTAATATCTTTTAGTTTTGACCTATCCTTAATGGAAAACCCTTTATAATACAAAATATAATACAAGTACCATACAGTAAAGAATGAGCCCCTATCCCCTTAACAATCAACAGCAAGAGCAAATATACCACTGGCTAAACTCCCTTGTAGGGCCTGGTTCTGCTGCCTTCTACCGCGATGCCTGTCGCCTCATGGAAATGGAGTCGCCGTTAGAGTCCACAACACATTATGTAGCTCACTCATTGCGAGAAATTGAGAGTGCGTTACGCGATGTGTTAGAGCCATTAGCAAAACCTGTGGTAAGCAACCCCAATTTGTCTAAGTGTCCAAGCTGCGGGGATAAATTTTCACAATCTAATCAGGCTCCTTCTCATAAAGATGAAATTAGTGCTATTTTGCAAGCACTGGGCATTCCTGAAACAGAGACAGTAGCTCAAACTTGGCTGAAGTTAGCAGGTAGACAAAATGAATATGGTTTGCATGGTCGCGCACATCGTAACGATCTTGGCCCGCCACGTCCACTTGATGAAAGATTCAAACAATTTTGGAGGGAAATTCAGAAAGTATTGTATATTATCCTTGACAAATTTGAAACTCGCTATTCGAGAGTCTATATTCTTCTAAATGAGCTTTTATCCAAGCCTGAACCTACAAAAGATGATTTAAAAAACCTTCGCCTTAATGTTCCTAATAGCTTTGTAGCTATCAGCTACTTTTTTGAACGGTTGTCTTTCCCAGGATGGATCGACAAACTTCGGGACAAAGATTTTTTCAAAAGTCCACCTGAGCCAGAAGTTGATACAGATACAGGAAGGATTCTTTTTAGGCAATGGCCTCAGTCCCGCTACTTAGCACGGATGGCTTCTCAAGAACCAGCAAAAGTTCTAGATATTGCACTAGAGATTTTAGAAACAGGAACAAAAAATGCTTTCGTACACGAAGATTTGGCTGAAGCAGCCCTTGCAATGCCACCTGCTCTGGCAGCTCGTTGGGTAGAGCAAGAAATAGAATGGCTCAAAGAGCAGGATTATCTGTACTTTCGATTACCAGAAAAATTTGGTAAATTGATTGTTTATCTTGGAAACAATCACCAGCTTGATGCGGCAATCCGATTGGTTCGCGAACTTCTAAATGTACAGCCAAATCCTCAAAGCAATGGTCTGCTTCTAGGAATACGCAAGCGCTGCGATGACTACCCTTATAAAAAAATTCTTACAGAATACATACCAAAGTTAGTAACAGTAGCCGCCAATGAAACATTCCAACTTCTCTGCAATTTACTAAATGATACTATTGTCTTCTCGCAGATACCTCGCCAGGCTGGAACTTTTGAAGATTACTCATATAATTGGTATCCCAGTTTTGAAAGTAATCAGCCAAATGTTCCCTATGACGTAAGGAACTTTTTAGCAACTGCGGTATGGGAGACTATAGAACAAACTGCTAGAAATCCTCCCGAGCAATTGTCGCCACTGCTGCAAGTTATTGATGGCTATCATTGGCGAATTTTTCATCGTATCAGACTTAACCTACTTCGCCGCTTTCCTAACCAGTTTCCCGACATGATAGCACAAGCTTTAGCTGACAAACCGCGCTTGAATGAGTCGATACTTTACTGCCATGAATATGCACTTTTGCTCAGAGAGCGTTTTGCTGACATTGGTTCTGAAGTACAGGAGACAATTCTAAGTTGGATTGCAGAAGGGCCAACCAATCAATTAGAGGTTTGTGAAGAGGACAGAACTGGTTACGTAAAACAATGGCAGCGAGACAGGCTAGGAATTTTAAGTGGTAGTCTTTCAAGCGAGTGGCGATTGCAATATGAGCAGTTGGTTACAGAACTTGGTTCTCCTGCGCCTTTAGAGGCTGTTAGAGGTACTGGGGTATGGCAAGGGCCTACCAGCCCAAAGTCTGCTGAAGAACTATCTTTCATGACTATTTCAGAGCTATTCGATTTTTTGAGGGAATGGGAACCTTCTGGAAGATTATTCACACCATCCCGTGCGGGTCTGTCGATGGAGCTTTCTAAAACTATTGCTCAAAATCCAGAATTTTTTGTAAGCGAAATCGAACAGTTCAAAGAAGTGGACTTGCAATATAGGGGCGGATTCTTAAATGGTCTGACTCATTCGTTGTCAACTCACGGACAACGGCAGGCATTCTCTTGGTTACAACCGCTTGAATTTTGCGCTTGGATACTAACACAAAAGTCAGAAATACTTGGAAGTCGAGACCAGGTTACAGATTGGCATCAGGGCTGGAATTACATCTGCGACGAAGTAGTGACGCTTATCAAAAGTGGTCTGCAACCAATAGGGGTAAATGAAATTCCTATTGAATTCTGCAATCTGGTTTGGACAATACTAGAGCAGCTGACTGACGATCATTCCGTTACACCTGGTTTTGAGGCACACTATCGTTACTCAAATGCCACAAATGCTGAGGCTGCTGTTAATACTGTTAGGGGCAAAGCAATGCACGCAGTTTTCCAATATGCTCTATGGATAAATCGGCATACAAAGGCAGATAAAAACCTAGAGGAGCAGGCAGAATTAAGCTTTGACAAAATTCCTGAAGTACGGGAAGTTTTTGAGCGCCATCTGAATCCAGCACACGATCCTTCCGTCACAATCCGCTCTGTTTACGGCGCATGGTTTCCGCAGCTAATAAATCTCGATTCAAACTGGACTACTCGCAACTTGAATAGGATTTTTCCTAGAGACGAGGTTTTCCAAGATTTGTGGGATGCGGCTTGGGAAGGTTACATTACTTTCTGGTATGATCCTAACTCTATAATCTTTGTAATTCTCAGAAAAGAGTACAACCATGCCATTGAGCAAATTGGTGCTGCTACTCCCGAATCGCAAAATCCCTCAAGAATGGATGAAGCTTTAGCTGCACACCTACCATATCTCTACTGGAATGGGGATTTAGAGCTTGGTGATTCTGATATGTTGCTAGAAAAATTCTTTGCAAAAGCTTCAGGCCAACATCATGAACAGTTCATGAGGCAGATTGGAGAGCAGCTACGTTATGGAAATTCTGAGGTAGAAGTTGATTTGCTCCAACGATTGAAAAGACTTTGGGAATGGCGTGTTAGCCAAGTCAAAAATGCAACAGCAAGTAACTTACAAGCATTAGATTTGAGATATTTTAGCTGGTGGTTCGCTTCAGGAAAGTTTGATAGCAATTGGGCTATCGCTCAACTAAAAGACGTTATCAGATTGGTTAAAGATATAGACTACGATGACCAGCTGCTACCTCATTTGGTTGCACTTGCTCCCTTAATGCCGCTCTCTGTAGTTGAGTGCTTGAGTTTGATGGCTGATGAACTCCGAAGCGAGGACTGGTCTTTTTCCTATTATCAGGAGGACAGCGGCACTATTCTATTGACCGCTCTTCAAAGCGGAGATGAGGCCAGTCATAGGTTAGCAGAGGATTTGATCAACCGTTTATTAGCTCGGGGAATAGCAGACTTTAGAGATTTGCTGACAAACATGGACAACTGAAATTATTTGATCGACAGACGATAAAGTTTTGAATCGTGATAGGGCTCATAGTAGATTCAATTGCTAAAGCTACATTTTTTTAAAGCTTAATATCAGGTTAGCATGGTGTTATTGGTTCACTTGCGATCGCTTTTACCACCGCGCACACAGACTGCTGGGTAATGTAAACCGATCGCGCCGTCCCACTCTCCAAATCAAAATAGGTCGCAAACCGCTTGAGATTGCCCGCAGCCATCCGATACAGGTAATCCGCCGCCTCAGCCGCCACCCGGACATTCACGCTCTCGCTCTGCAAATTCAGCACTGCCATCTCAGCACAAGATAAGTTATTTGTCAACTCTTCAGGTTTCGGTTTCAAAAGGTCAGGAGCTTGCAACATCGGAGATGGCAACCTAGCACATCCCAGCCCCCCAAAATTATAGAACTGCGGGTCAGTTTCCAAAGAACTGCCCAGCAAGATTTGTCCGGCTGCTGCATGATTTCCGCAATCCAGATACCACACGCGGGGAATTTCAGAACGGCTGTAAAATTGGTTTAACTCCAGAGCCTGATTAATTGCCGCTCTCCCGGCTGCCCTGTCCAGGCACCCCACCAGGATGGTCAGCTTGTCGTAGGCGTAGCGGATTAGCTTGGGGTCAAATTCCTGCACGAAAGCCGTCGTGTCAACTCCCCAAGCTATAGAGTATCTCAACGCTAGAGCCAGCGCCTTGGGCAGTCCGATTTCCTTATCGCAGAAAGCCTGCCTGCTGATGTTGGCCTCTTCAACTATATCGGGATCTGCGATCGCAAATTGCACCTTTTTCCCCGACTTACCCAAACTCCGTGCCAACCGTGCAATATGGTAAGACAGCCAAGAACCCGTTCCTCCCGCCCCAATTAGCCAAAAATCAATCGAATCAGCTTGTCTGACAATCAAAGGCGAAGCTTCCAAATAATCATAATTAAACATGGGTAAATCTCCAAATCTTGTTTACAATTCGATGGGGTCATCTAACAAAGATGGCGCAATAGAACTAGAGTAGACTTTAGAAATCAAATCGTTTTTTTGTCCGCCAACTGTGACATCTACAATGAAACTAGGCAATTCAAATATCCAGTCAGCAGGAATGTGCCAGAATTGCCGATAAACTCCCACGCGGCAAATAATTTCAGCACTCGATTCAGTTACTTTCCCCAAAACTGCAAAAATGCGGAAACCCCCTTCATCTGCATCATCAGCACCAGAGAATAAAGCCGCCATCCGATTGTGCGAATGTACCTCTACAGTGGCGTTAATGTACGAAGAATCTAAACCGTATTCAATCGCTTTGCATTTAGCAGAACTTTGCGTTTGCTCTGGAATTACCATCCGCCATTGTCCTTGTTCCTGATGAATATGAAAAGTGATTTCTAACGGCGGTTCTGCAAGCGCGGCGATACAACTTTCCTTCCACATCTGGATGAGTATCTGCTGAGGGATTCGTCCGGGAGTTAATCGGACTAAAGGCTCAATCGGTTCTAATCCTCTGAGTGACGCGGTAAAAAGTTGAACCGGAATTATCACTTCTAAACCCGGTCTAACTGCTCTAGCAAAAATACCATTGCTGCCAATCAGGTACTCGAACATACTGCTAGAGTGAGGCGGCAGATTTTCTCCGAGTTTGACAATCTTATAATCAACCAGTTCGAGCTGGTAGGGATTAGGGTTTGGTGGTTCAATCATCAGTTATTGCTGCAACTAATTTGACAATTGTTTGCTTGGTAGCAATTAAATCTTTAACAGGGTAAGATGAACGTTTAACCGCTTTTTCGAGTTGTCCGCGTACATCACTGGGTTGTGCCCTAGATTTGCCATCGCTCAAATGTCCGTTGAAAGGACTAGAGATAAACAATTCCCAAGCTTTTGTAATATTATTGGGCGAAGCAACAGGCGGTTTATTATCTCCCCAGCAGATTCGTCCGCAAGATTGATAGGAATGCAAATAAACATTGGGCAGCGGAACGTGAAAAGCTTCTGCTTCTGGGTCAAATTTCGAGCCTTTAATTGCCCAAACCCAGTAATCAGATTTCAACCCCAAAAACACCATTGCTGGTAAAGGAATCAAGTGCTTTGATTCCAACAGATTTATTTCGTGTTTCTGAGGTGGTACAAATTTAATTGTCCATTCCCCGGCGCTGCCAGTTCCCCAACGTACTATCCCCGATTCAGGGTTTATCCAACCCGAATCAATGGGTGTATTTGCAAAAGCTGCTCGCAGAGTTGCTGGAGACAGACATTTGTACTTGGAAATATCCCCCGATTGATAGTGAAAAATGTAAGTACCGCCCTCAATAAAGAGAAGTTCGGCTTGAATAGCGGACAACTTTCGCGGGGCAACATCTAGTACCTCTCGAATTATTTCAGATGCAATGTCAGATTCCATAATGCTAAGATGTGCGAAAAATTGGTGTTAGGGTCAGATTCAATCCAGTCAATCAATTCACAGGCTTTATCTAATAGCTGAGGGGCTTTTTTCCATTCACTAGCTAGGAATTTAATGTCTTCAATTGTCCAGGGTCTTGATTCAAAATTGCGATTCCAGTAACTTTCACAGCAAACACTTTGGTCTAGCCAAATATTTCCTGTTTCCAAGTCAAGGAGTGCTAATGCTGTCGGCAAATCGCTGATAGGAGGTGCAACACGACGGGCTAATCTTTTAAGAAGTTTGAAGTTAGTTTTTTCGGGATGTGCAATGTCTTTCAAGCTGTATCCAAACGTGCATTCGTACCACGATTCCCCTTCCTCACCTGCTACCGATTCCAACCACCATCGACCTGACTGCGAAAGCGGGAGTAATCTCTGCCATCCGCTTCGCAATGCGTCAATTCCTTCTTCATGGTCTTGCCAATCTATTCCTTTAGGCGAGACAGGAATTTGATAGAGGCGCTCTTCATAAGCACCCTCTATAATTATGTCGTCAATGGGAAACAGATGTTCGCTAACTAGCGAAATAAACTCCAACTCCTTCGGACTGTGACTTTCATCTTCAGAGTAGAGTTCGGATTGGCTTTTTTCCCATTCCAAAGGAAACAATTCCTGGTAAAGAGTGAGTAGCTGATAAGTGTTCAGCTTAGTCCACAAATAATCGGTTGCTGATTTAAAGTCGGTGATTGGTTGGCACCGCTGTAATATTTGCAAAGCGGATTTAGCATTCCAAATTGCAGCCATATCAAAACCCCATTGGAACTGCACCAGCTACAGAGCGACTATTTAACAGTCGTTCCTTGGTTTGCTCAACTGCTCTCACGTCGTCTGTCCCTTTTGAAATAGCTAACTCAATAGCTTTTACCATTTCTTTCATAGTCGCGCTATCGAGTTCGCCAGAAAGCTCTAACCGTTGTAGTTTCCGGCACATAGATAGTGCTGGATTGACTTCCTCTGGTGCATTGATGAGGAATTCTAAAGGAGTCATTTTCATGGTTATTTTACTCCTTTAGAGCCGTTGCGTTTGGCTACTGTAATCAATTCTCCAGGTTTTCTAATGATGTCGGCGTTAGCGCAATCGGGGTAATAAGTTGTGAGCAATTTGCGGAGTTCGTTATCATCATTTGCTATTTCCTCATCAACAGGATGCTGTTGTCCCTCGAAGGAAATTAGCACTTTCTTTTTTGAAGTCATTTTTTTCTCCCAAAAGTAGGTATGTTGTTCAAATCCCAAATAAGGTCAGTTGCGTTCCAGTAGTTTTAGACTCTGTAGAAGTTGTAGACGTAGTGGTGCTACTTGCTTCGCCTCTGGGTTTATTTGGGCTAGTGGTTCTTTTCTTTTGGTTGTGACCATTAGCAATCTGTCGCCGCACTTGGCGATTGGGAAAATCTGCTACAAGTTCCTTCAGCAGTTCTTTTAGAGGAGGCGGTAATTCTCCCAAGGATGACTCCCTTATCGTTTGGCTAACAGGAAAATCGCCGTGACTGCTTGCTGAAATGATTACAATCCGTCCCTCTGAATGACCATCATCTGGTTTAAATGTTAGGTGCAGTTCGACGATACATTTATCGAAGATATAAGGTTCTTCTTGAGGTTCGGATTGTAAATTGCTGGATTCTTCGGTTTCAGAGAGAGCATTTTCTTCCTCTTCCTCTACCCAATTTTCATCATCTATGGAGTCTAAATCGTTCGTAAAGGTTGATGATTCAGTAGCAACTGTTTTTTTAACTTTAGCTGGCGAGAGTAGAGCTAGATAAGGTTTTTGAGCTTGCCAGCGAGTTCGGTCAAATAGCAGCCCAATTTTTTGGAATCTCTCCTCTATGGTTTCTTCATCCTCTGACTGAAGAGTATACTCAATTAGCTCCTCGCTCGTTACCGATAAACTCGCCGTAGCGACTGCATTTTTTGGTGTTAACCATTTCATTTGAGCGGTGTTATTTAATAGCTTATCATAGTGTATCTGGGCGATAGCCCCCCTAACTGGTGTTAATTAAAATCATTCTTATTCAAAGCTCCACTTATTAGTAGAAGCGGCTCATCGGCGTAGGCTTCTATTTCCAAGTAATCGGTCATTGCTTCAGCGACAGCGGCTCTCATCGAACCAAGGATTACGAATAATCGCCCATCTTTAATCGGAAAAGATATATCTAGGTGATTGTCTCCCTCCTCAATCAAGATGACAAGTTTCCCTCGATAAATTCTGTAAGTAATTCTGTCAAATGTTGAAATATCAAACGAGTGGTTATTGTGTCTTTTCATGGAAAGAGTTATACTAGATTAATTCAAAAAAGGTTAGCAGATAGCATATAATAGCTATCTGCGGTTAGTGAAATCTCCCCAATCTTTTGTCTGAAAACCTTCTGCTAGCCGACTCTTGCTTTCACCTTCTTATTAGAAGTATCAGTGTTTTTAGGAAGCGCTTTTTCTTTACGCCCAGTCTTCTGTGTGGTAGAATGAGTTTCCTGAGAGTTTAATGCACGATTAGAAATTACTTCAGTGGCAGCGGTCAGATTTGATGGCACGATTCCGTATTCAACTCTGAGTTTACGCTCAATTCGAGTGCCATCAACGGGAATGCCTTGTTTCCAGTCAGCTAGGATTTTGCGTTTGTTGGGTGTAACAACTAGCTTTTCTGTGCGGTACTCTGTTGGCAAATCACAAGGATTTATTAACACTTCGCAACTCGGCGGATTTTCCTTGAGTCGGATGTGACGCGAGCGCCCCACAATCTCTGTAGGAATTACTCCCATTGAGTGAAATTGTAGCAGGGTTTTATCTAGACTGTTGCGCCACCGTTCCAGTCGTTCAATTGCCTTATTATGCAGTTCTACTAAGTGTTTTAAGCGTGCTTTTACGGCACAAATTTCAGCATCTAGTTGGTCTGCTAGTTCGGCTTGCGTGTCAGCAGCAATTTCGTGGTCTGTCTGAATTTCCCAAATTTCTTTGAGGATAGCCTCTTCTTCTTCGGGAGTTTCAGCAGTTTCCAATTGATTCCAGAGTTCTACTGCTTGTATTGAATATCTGGCTAACGAATCTTTAGCTAAATACATTAGTTACCACCTTCCACAACAATGAAAATATTCATCAAAAGTTTCAATTCGAGCGAGTATGGCTAGGGTTCCTGGCGTGAGTTCATTTGGTTCAATTTCTTCATCGCCTACTTCCTTATTTGGTAGTGCTTTTATGTAAAGGATGGAGAAATTTGAGGCGGTTGAACTTTCAGCATTCCTAATCGGATTTGGTGATTGTAGTCATGAATGAAGTTCCAAATAGCACCCTTGTGATTCTCCAACTTTTTAGAAAACGATAACGTCTTCCTGACTAATCGCGAAATTCGTTGCCTGAGAGTATTGTTCAATCGTTCAATGTAACTGGTTAATCCACTTTCCTTGCCGACAGACTTATGCCTTTTACTTGGTAAAACTACGGCATAGGCTTCCCAGTGATCGGTATAAATCTTGGCACATTGGCGATAGACACTCGGTAGTGAATCCCATAATGCTTGAGCCGACTTCGAGGAGCGGTCTCCAATATGACATCCGATCACTTCCCGAGTCTTGGTATCCATTGCTAACCAGACCCATTGTTTATTCCCTTTGTCATCTACAAAAGACCAGAGTTCATCCATTTGGACTGTGTGTTTTCCAACTTCTTTCGGGATGACCGTGGCTTTGAGTTCTATTGCACCGTACAAGTGGTTCACATAATTTTGGAGCCAGCTCTCAGAAACGCCCATGACTCGGGCAATACCAGCGAGGGAAATCCGCTCCAGCAGAAGTAACTCAATTTTTGCCAAAGTGTCGGTGTCTTTGGCTGTCCACTGAGGATTTTCGACAAATTGCCGACCACAGTCGCGACATTTGTGGTTTTGTTTGCCCCGACGAGTCATCCCATTTTTCATTACATCGTCAGAACCACAAGTGGGACAAATCAGATAGGGTTTCATGATGAGACTCCTCAAAAGACTGGACATAGAGGTATTATCCTCCATCCTTTACATAAAAGCACTACCCCTTATTTTGCATCTCTGGTATTACTTCTAGGGAGTCAGGTTTGAAATCCACTACTCCAACTAAATGAGCATTAGTGTAGGAAATGAGGATATCAGCTTCACATTTTGGCAGGGACATATTTGTGTAAAACCTAGTCTCAAGTTTAGGGGTTTAAGAATGCCTGCCATTTCGGTTAGAACCCCTTAAAGTTTCAACCTTTTTCAAGGCAGGAACTCGCTGCTTGCGAGAGGGAATTTTTTCTTCAAATATGTCGGGTAATTCTTCTGAAAGGTCATCTTCATCGTCTTCAATATCGTCATTAGTGAAATTAGCATCGTTATCCTCATCCGCGTCATCCACTTCGCTTTCATCTGTCTGGACTTCTGGTTCTGGCGATGCAGCAGGTAAGGTAGTGGAGGTAGCGATGATGTCATAGCCTAGTTCTAGGATTAGCGACTTTACTACGCTTTCCATCTGTTGTTCCGATAACCCAGGAGTCGTTCTCTTGAGTTCCTGCTGTTTCATTAGCATCCACACTTCCAGAGTTTCTTCTGGTGTTGCAGTCTTCAATGCCAATTTGATTTTTCTAGTCAGTTTTTCCCGCGTGGATTTGAGACGGTCTGTGGCAATTCTTTGTGTATTATTGGGCTGATTTGTAGGCATAAGTAGTGGCGTACCAAATTATTATTTTCACCCAAAAAGGTGGGCGTTAGCCCATTTATAAGTCGATGACATCGGAAATTAGGTAGAGGTGTGTGTAATTCCTTGGCATGATGTGATAGGACGCGCATATTTAGTAATCTAAAGGTTGAAAATATACATAATTTGAGCTTGTACATCGCCTACAAAAAGCATAACCATGAGCCAAATAAGAGGCTTTTACCCAGTTATTCTTATCCCCGATTCAATTCGTCAGTTCTGCGCGGATAACCCGATACCTATTTTGGAAGAAAGTGCTTCTTCTACAAAAAAAATGCCTTTTCCGCCGCGACCGCCAGTTTCCAATAATTCTCGTTATTCTCTGGTAATTCAACTTTGGATAGCCAGTGTTGTGGTGGTAATGTTGGTTAACTGGCTGTTTGGCATGAGTGTTATGGCTTTCTGGTCATCGCTGACGTGTTCGTCAGTGAGTGTAGTGGCGACTTTTTCCTATCTGCGGTTTGTTGATTTTCAAGTGCGCGATCGCTACAAACAACGACTGGCTGAGTATCAACAACAGTTATCTGAATACGAGAGTTATCAATTGCGTCGCTTGCAGTCAAAAGACAAGGAAATGGAGCAATATAATTCTATGCTACAGGAGCGATATAAGTGGCTTTTGAGGTTATTGAAAAAGATTGTTCAACCGCCAGCAGGTCAGGGTAAGGGAGGAGTACAGCAAGGGGTCAGTGAAAAGCAGTTTTTTGTTTACTTATGCCGTTATTTTTCTGGGTTTTATGATTTCTGTATGGGGGGTGAGTTTCCTATACCTGGTACATCTTTGCGTTACACTGCTGACTTTATTATGGTTCATCAACTGACGGGTTTAGCGATAGATATTGAGATTGATGAACCTTATGAGGGGCGAACGGGAAAGCCTCATCATTGTGTGGATAGGGGTAAAGATAGTCAGCGCAATCAGTTTTTCTTAGAAAGAAATTGGGTAGTGATTCGGTTTTCTGAGTTGCAAGTTGTCAAATATCCTGATGCTTGTTGTAAAGTTATTGCTAGAGTCATTTTTCAAATCACAGGTGATTATAGAGGATTAGTTCAGTTGGGAAATGTTGTTGATTTGCTTTCGCATAAGCAATGGACAGTTAAGGAAGCTACTTATATGGCTAAAAATAAATTTCGTAACTCTTACTTAAGAAGAAGCTTACCAAATTGAATATCTTGTCCGTGAGTTGGAGTCGCCCAGAAAAGAGCATTAGTAATTACCTGGAGGACTTCTTAATGCGATCGCCCGTTCGTTCTTGTAGGTCGTTGTTTAGAAATTGATGTTCGGTTAATTTGAGTACGTCAACCTATATGACCTATTTTGCGATCGTGCCGATCCTCAATGCAGATTTCGCATTAAGCTTTGCCCGCAGTTGGATCGACGGCTGGAATCAACATGACATCGATGCTGTCCTGAGTCACTACGCGGATGACTTCGAGTTGGCTTCTCCTTTGATCCCATCGATTGCTGGAGAACCTAGCTGCACCGGAATGTTCCGCGATCGCATTGTATCCTTCAACGATCAGGCGATCGCCCAATTGAATCATGTTTGGTTTCACGTTACCTACTGATTCACAAGCAAAGACTTGACAGACTCAACCCAACTTACAGCGAGAGGCGCTCGCACTCATAAAAAATACCAGAAGCAAGAAACTCAGTGGCTTTAGCCCTGAGAGGAAAGCGAGACGCGGTTTTAACCGTCGGGAATCTTTCTTAATTCTTAACAATTTACGGGCGGGTAAATAGGGTGACAGTGTTAAGATTACTGTTTTGAGTCCATAATGGGGGGTAATAAGTGCTTTCAAGTGATGTTTGAGGTACTGTTGTCAATGTCGGAAACTTCAGAGGTTTGAACTCTACCGCTATGGAAATCAAACGAGTCATCTTAAATAACATTGGGCTATTTGAAAACCTGACAATTCCCTTAGCGCCCACGGAGCAAAACCCCAGCAACATTACCGTCTTTGTGGGTAATAACGGGGCTGGTAAAACCTCTGTGTTGAAAGCCTTAGCTATTTCCATTAGTTGGTTTATTGCCCGTTTACGTACAGAAAAAGGGAGTGGAAACCCTATCCCCGAAGATCACATACTCAATGCCGCCAACGCTGCCAGTATTGAAATAGAAATTTGTGATTCTTTTGGGGTATCAGACAATTCTAACCAAAACGAGAGCGAGCATCACTTCAAGTGGACTTTAGCAAAAAGCAGACAAGGACGTAAATCCCAATACACCAGCAACCTCTACGACTGCACTCGCTTAGCCGACCGTTATCGTGATGCCCTCACCCATGATTACAAAACTAGCCTTCCCCTAGTAGCGTTTTACCCTGTCGAGCGTGTCGTACTCGATATTCCACTAAAAATTAGGACTAAGCACGTCTTTTTGCAATTAGACGGTTACGATAATTCCTTAAGTCAGGGTGTTGACTTTCGCCGCTTTTTTGAGTGGTTTCGGGAACGGGAAGATACCGAAAATGAATCAGGAATTCCTAGAGATGTTCTGAACCAACTAAGCTCACTAGCTGAAACTAATCAAGACGTATGGCGATGGTTAAACGAACGCAATGCCGCGGCTAAAGATCGGCAATTAACCACAGTTCGTACCGCCATTGGCCAATTTATGCCTCATATAGATAACCTTAGAGTCCATCGTCAACCTCGACTTTACATGGCAATTGACAAAAACGGTGAAACCCTAAACGTAGCTCAGCTTTCGCAAGGCGAAAAATCTCTTATGACTCTTGTTGGTGATATTGCCCGCCGTCTAGCTATGCTGAACCCTGCTCTAGAAAATCCTCTAGCAGGTCACGGTATCGTCTTGATTGATGAAGTTGATTTGCACCTGCATCCCTCTTGGCAACGCAGCCTGTGCGATCGCCTAATCGAAACTTTCCCAAATTGTCAGTTTGTGCTGACTACTCATTCACCTCTAGTGATCAGCGACTGTAAAAATGTTTTGGTTTACGCTTTAACCAATGGTGAATTGCGACAATTGCCGTCTCAGTATGGGCAAGATGCTAATACTGTCTTATTAGATGTCATGGATACCAGCATCCGTAATGAGAAAATTAATGCTGAATTGAACGATCTGCTGGATGCTATACAAGATTCAAAGCTAAGCAAGGCTCAAGAACTACTTGCAGAATTAACTGAGGAATTACCTGCCAATCATCTAGAATTGGTCAAAGCTAAACTACTTCTCCGTAAACAAGAATTGCGTCATGCGAACCATTAGTAAAGGGGCAGAACCGCCTAGTTTGGCAGCCTGGAAACGAACAAACCCTCATGGACGCTACAACCAGTTAACTGAAGATATTCGACGAATTATTCGACAACATATCCTAGAAGAACAATTTTATCTTTGTGCTTATTGCTGTCAGCAAATCCAAAACATTGATGCTTGCCATAATGAGCATATAGAAGCTCAAAATCTGAATCCTGGACGCACGCTCGACTTTTCAAATATTGTCGCTAGTTGTAATACCCCCAATCAATGCGGGAAGGCTCATAAATCTCAGCACCTACCCCTAACTCCTCTGATGACAGAATGTGAAACAGAACTTCGATTCAAAATTAGTGGTCGGGTTGAAGGGATGAGCGAGCCAGCAAGAGTAACCATTCAAGTCTTAAACCTGGGCGACGATGAGAAAAATAACCGTTCCTTGATCGAAAAACGTAAGCAATTATCTAATGCCTTGTTATGGACAAACGATATAAATCCCAATGAAGGCTTAGAGGATGAAGAACTGTTAGAGATGTTAATCAGCGACCTATCACAACCCCAACAGGGTAAGATGGAACCTTTTACCCCAGTGGTAATTAATATCTTGAAAAGTTGGCTTCAATCTTGAAAGCAACTCTTTAAATGGTTATGAATTCAGTGCTGAATCGCAAACAAAAGCCGACACATAACAAGATCGTCCATGAGTCTGATCCCCAAAAGGTTCTCTGTTGTGACTTTGAGGTTGTCTGCGGCGGGTGATCGGCATCGTTAGACCGCTATGGATGCGACATAAGCTACAGGTTGTAATCAATAAACCTTATTTATCAGAGTTTCTAATTGAAACTGCTAGAGATTGCAGGTACGACCAATATTTGGAGAGTAAAGTGCAATCACTATATTCACAGTTTGAAATCTAATTGTGCGATCACATTCCATAGTATCGCTGCACTCAGCCAAAACTTTGCGGTAGCTTTTGACAATGTTTTGATAGACATTAATTAAGAGCACAATTCCAACTCGTCAGCCCCAGTCTTTTGAGTTCTGCAACCATCAACGGATACGCTTCTAAATTCGGGTCACTCTTAACAATTGCTACTGCCATCTCACTAGCTAAGTTCAGCAAATCCTCATCATCTAGTATATTCGCCAAAGCAAATTCTGAGATTCCCGACTGGCGATAGCCCATCACAACTCCCGGCCCTCGCAACCGCAAATCCATCTCGGAGATAAAGAACCCATCGGTGGATTTTTCTAACACCTCAAGACGTGCCTTGGCTTCTGCTGTTTTACTGGTATTTAGCAGCAGACAATAGGAACGGTGCGAACCCCGACCGACGCGACCTCTTAACTGGTGCAGTTGAGCCAAGCCAAAGCGATCGGCATGGTCAATCAGCATGACAGTAGCGTTTGGAACATCCACGCCCACTTCCACAACAGTCGTGGAAACCAGTATTTGGGTTTTGTTATCACGGAATGAGTTGAGGGCTTCATTTTTTTCTGCTGATGTCATCCGACCATGCAGCAAAGCAACTCTAAATTCGGGAAAGATTTCAGTTGATAGTCGATCGTATTCTGCTACCGCTGCTCTCAAATCTAGCTTTTCCGATTCTTCCACCAAGGGAAGGATGATGTACGCCTGACGACCTCGAAGTACCTCAAGGCGGATTAAATCGTATGCTGAAGCGCTTTTATTAAGCACTTTCGTGTGAATCTTCTGACGACCGGGCGGTAACTCGTCAATCTGACTGACATCCAAATCCCCGTGCAAGGTCAGTGCTAAAGTACGCGGAATAGGAGTCGCAGTCATCGTCAGTACATGAGGTCTATTTCCCTTGTTCAGTAAATCCTGCCGCTGTTGCACCCCGAATCTGTGCTGTTCGTCGATGACTACCAGACCGAGTTTGTTGAAGTTGACCTTCTCTTGCAGAAGCGCGTGAGTTCCTACCAATAGTGAAAGTTCACCCGTCTCTAATTGGGCGTGGATTTCTCTGCGCTTGGCGGTTTTGGTAGAACCCGTTAGCAATTGAACAGAAACGCCAAGGCGTTCAAACCACGTAGCAATCTTTCTGTGATGCTGTTGGGCCAACACTTCTGTAGGTGCCATAAGTGCCGCTTGATAGCCGGACTGGATGGCAGCGAGGATAGCAACGACAGCAACAACTGTTTTACCAGAACCGACATCCCCCTGTACCAGTCGGTTCATCGGCGTTTTGGAAGTCATGTCGTTGAGAATGTCGTTAATGACCCTACGTTGAGCTGAGGTAAGCGAGAAGGGAAGTTGAGAGTAAAACTCTTGGATTAGAGGGCCAGCAGGAGTTATTTTTGTAAGAGCCGATCGCGCCAAAAGCCGATGGCGACGCACGAGAAACGATAGCTGGAGATAGAAAAACTCATCAAATACAAGGCGACGGCGGGCAGCTTCTAGTTGGGTTTCGTCTGGGGGCTGGTGGATGTTTGCGATCGCTACCTGCAATTCCATCAAACCATGTTGTAGTCTGAGCTCCTGCGGCAGGGGGTCATTTAGCAGCTTGGCAGATTCCAAAACAGAGGTTACTGCATCTTGGACAATTTCGTTGCTAACTCCCTTTGTCAAAGGATAAATTGGGATAATTGAATTTTTCGTATCCTTGGCTTCGTCTAGACCGATTAATCGGATTTCAGGGGAAGTTAATGTCATTCCGCAATAGCGATCGGCTTTGACTATCCCAGATATAGCAACAATGCCTCCAGCAACATAGGTGGCGGCTTGCTCGTTCCTCCACTTTTTTGATTGGTAGTACGGGTGGTTGAAGAAACGCTTGCAGGCTATCTTACCGGTTCTGTCCTTGACAATAATAGTCTGAATTGTTAGCCTAGAATTTTTAGGCGGGCTGACTACTTCCTGATGTTGAATTTTACCTACAACCGTGACTGAATCGCCTACTTTCAACTGAGAAATTTTTACTCGCCGATACTTAATGTAATCACGGGGAAAGTAGAGCAGTAAGTCTCGTACATTTGTAAGGCCCAGCCTTTCTAGCATTTTGTAATTGCTTCGGCTTAACCCTGGCAGATCGCAAATGGGTGAATGCAGTTTCATGATGATAGTTGGGAATTTCTCAGATTCAAACTTTTGTTAGCAAGCCATTCATAATGCTGCGCTAGCAGCCACTTCACCAATGGCAAATCGCTGAATTTAATTTGGAGATACACTGCTTTTAGTCCTTCCATTACTTCTAACAAAGCAGAGTTCCCTTCTCGCTGGTTGCACGAAGATTTAGGGCGCAGTCGAGACAAGTAAGTGACGTAGATTCATAATTTTAAGGTGGCGCTTCCACTCTTTCACACTACTGATAATTGTTTGGTTTTTAGGTGGGTTGCAGCGACGGGTTTACTGCTCAAACAAGTCGAAAAGGGCTGGAAATAAGCAATTTGTTTATCGCTTAACTTCAGTCATCGTTTCCTGGCCCCATGAAAGCTGCGTAAAATAGTAATATTGAGCTTTTATTAATCCAAAATTATGCTAAAATTGCGATCGATTGCTTCATCACGATCGTTAAAACCATTTTCGTTTTCTTGCTCTTGAGATGCTAAGATTGCGTTCCAGCCGGCAAAGCCTGGATTGATTCGCTTTGATTGAGGGAATGTTTCAATAATTTCTTTTGACAGTCGATCGCCGTCTCGATCTCCTTTGAAGCCGGCTACTATAGTTTTTACTCCCTTAAGAAAGTCGGTTGGCAGCGAAGAAACCGCATCAATGCTTAAGTATAAAGTCGGCCTCTTATTGAAATCTGGATCTAAGGCAATTACAGACAGGAGTTCTACCGGGTTGCTGGCAATAATGGCTCTTTCAATATTGTTTTGAACCGCTATCCAGAAAACTCCCTTTTCACTGTTGTCGCCTGCTTGATGTGAGCCTTCCCCATGACTGTCAATGGAAAATTTTCCATTGGCGTCTAAGGTGCAGGTTCCTCTGTGCTCTCCTGCAAGGGTGCGGAGTTGGAAGACAGGGCGGTTCAGGCTGTCTGCGTCTATCCATCCCCTGTCGTGTAGCAGGTCAATTAATTCAACTGGCAGACAAGCATTTTCTATCAAATTGCTTCGTACATACTCCCAGTTAAGTGAGTCGAACCCCGATGTTTCGCGATCGTTGGGCGAGCCGGGTTTGCCTACATTTTCTGACTCAGAGATTAGAGAATCTTTGTCGGTTTCTGAGGAAGTCCCTGTGCTGCTTCCTTCTCGCTCTGGCCTGTCAATGTTAGAGTTGCTCTGCCAGTATATTGGTGAAAAATTGCTCTCGATGCTGCTGTTCCTCATTTCGCCGCAGTCATCAGCATCACTATCAGTGTTCGCGTCGCTATTTGGTTTAGAGTTTTCTGTTTCCAAATTTTCGTTCAATTCTCGCTCTTGCAATGGGGGAATGGCTTCCACATTTCTGTCAGTATTAGCAGAGTAAGTGACTCCTCTGTATTTTTGCAGCCCCTTGAAGGTGTAAGCTTTGCCTAAATGAGTGCCGCTAAAAGCAATATTGCCTAATTTGTAGCTAATGCCTAATTCGCCTGCGGGGGTGGGTTCTATTTTTACACTAATGCCTTGTTCGACGAGTCGGTCAATCAAAAGAGCGATCGCAGGACTGTCAGTGGTCGATCGATCTAGTGCTGTTTGCAGTTGTTCCCGTACACTAATCTCTCCGGTTCGCGCTAACCGTCGGCGTTCGCCAGTTGTGGGAGAACGGCGTTCTTTATCAAAACTGCGTGCAGCGGGTGTCAAATTGTACTTGTTTTCTAATTCTTGAATTAACTTTTCGCTGCGTAGGTAGTTCCAGCTATCGGATACGCAAGTTCCTTTTTCATCTAATTTGATACGGCTGGCTGCAATGTGAATGTGGTCGTGGTCGCGGTCGGTATGGCGGATGATAGCAAATAGGTTTTTATCCAGTCCCATTCCTTCTAGGTAATCTAGAGCGATCGCCCGCCATTTGGCATCAGGGATATACTCGCCAGAAGGCACGCTTAAGGTCGCATGGTAAACTGGTTTTTGAACTCTAGGGTTGAGTTGTTTGGAAAAGAGAAACTCCGCAGCTAATTCCTGGGCATTTTCTCCTACCATATTTCCTCCAATTAGTGAAGATCCTTCTTTGGAGAAGAGGTAATTGAGCAATGAAGTAAAAGTTTTACCGATTTTCTGCTTGCCAATCATTATTTACTAAACTTAAAAGTTGTGTAGTAAAAAAGTGATGATTTGTGGATGTTTTTTTTAAAACTTTTCGCTAGGAGCTTCTAAAGTTTCCTCAATATCGCTTAAATTCATTAGTACTTGGACGTTCATTTGCTGTTGCTGTACTTGCTTGAGCAGTGCCAAAGTTTGCTCAATCAGATCCTCAAAGTTGGCTGGTTGTGTAATCTTTTCCCCCATCCATAATGCTTGTTCTGTAGCAAGGGCAATGGGTTTGAGGCGGAGGTTAAGTTCGGCTAATTTTTGGCACAAAGCTGGTTGATGTTGTTGTTTAAAAGTGTGGTATCGGAACAGACTGCTGACGCTCACCTGGAGATTTTTAGCCATTGTCTCAGCAAGTTGAAGTTCTTCTGGCGTTAGGTGTATGGCTATTCTTTTGATTCGTTTGGATCTCGACATGGCTAGTTTGCTCGCGATTCGATGTTGGGGTAACGAACTTTATCCTTCGACTGCGATCGGGTAGAGTGCGCTTCCGGGCGATCGCGCCTCAGCCACCTGCCGATCGCTTGTTGCCAGGAGTGGCTTTAACGCATGGAAACTTGATGTCAGCCTTTCCAATGGAAAATTTTCCATTGCCACAGGGGCTCAGACTCTGGTTTGGTTGGGTTCGACTCGCGTAGGAATTTCTAATGGAAAATTTTCCATTGTCACGCAGGCCGAGATCCAGGTTTGGCTGGGTTCGACTCGCGTGGGAATTTCCCATTGACATCTCCGAAAATCATCGATCCGTCCTCTTCCACTTTTGCTTGCATACGCGATCGCCCTTGTCTCTACATCTTTTTTCGAGATGTCTGTCTAATGGAAAATTTTCCATTGAACAGCGACAGGCTGGCAGCAGCGCTCTCCTCATAGGGGTGCTACCCCGTTATAGAAAGCAGTTTGCACGCACCTCTGACACAGCTTGCTACCAAAAGCTGTGTCAAAGCCTAAGCCGTGAGTCCGATTTTTGCGGGTGCTGGGATTCAGACAACTGGCTGAGGGAGGCGAGGTTTTAGGAGGGTTAATAAGTAGTAAGTGCGTTTTAATCCTTGAATAGCTGTTGTTTTACAGCCTTCTTTTGAGGTGCACTTGGCTGAAGCGTAAGGGTTATTTCTGCACGCCCAAGCGTACAGGGCTGTTTTTTTACCACTCTTAAAACTTCAATTAGGAAGACCTGCGATATGAGCGAAACTACTATCGAAACCATCTGGCCTCAAGCGATCGCGGCCTGCGATTACGGGGGGTCAGCTACCAAAATTCTCTACGCAGGGGCAAAGAATCAAATTCGATTGCTCTGCATGGAACCGGAGGTCGTATCTGTACCGCAGGAATCTATTTTGGCTTACGGCAGAGACCAATTGGGGTCAGCCGAGCCTGAGAATACGGCTTGGGTTGCCTTTAGAAACGATTACAGGGCAGTGGGGTATTTGGCAAAAGAGAGGTTTCACGCCAATGCCGGCCTTTCGGAGCTCAAATACGAGAGGGCGCTGCACAAAACTCTGGCTGGGATGTGGGCGATTAAGGAAAAGCTGAATTTGCCTGCGAAATTTACGGCGGCGATCGCCGTGTTGTTGCCACCGGGGGAATATGAAGACCGGGGGAGGTTCGAGCGGGTGCTGCGGGAAGCTTTAGCAGATTACCAAACTCCCACAGGTCAGATGAGCGTGGAATTGTTGGCGTTTAACTGCAAGCCAGAGGGGGGTGGCATTTACCTGATGCACAACAAGAAAGTCGGCTCTGTTTTGAAAGAGCGGGTGTGCGCGATCGCCATGATTGGCTACCGCAATGCTAGCCTGCTGGTGGCTCAGCGGGGAGATGTTAGGCCGGGAAAAACAAGCGATTTGGGCTTCATCCGCATGGTGGAGAGGGTGGTAGCTAGGACTTCAGGGCAGACTGCTGAGCGATTGACTCCGGCGATCGCAGCAGCGGGATCTGAGTTCAAGGCAGCTCCTTTAATGCGGTTGGCTCGCAGCACGACTAAGCAAGGGCGGGCGGAAGAAGTGCAGCAGATGATAGCAGCAATCAAAGAGGCGCGGCCTGAATATGTGCGGAGTCTTACCAGTTGGTTGGATGAGAATTTGCCACCGGATTGCGATGAGTTGGTATTCTGCGGTGGGACGGCTGATTATCTCCGTAAGGAGTTAAATGAACATTACGATCGCTTCCCGGTTATTTGGAATGCCGAAATTGCTATGCCACCTATTTTGTCAAAGAAAGGGTTTGAAAATCGGCTCAATGATGTCTATGGGATGTTTTCGTATTTCAAGGGTACTTTGAAAAAGCAGTTCAATTCTCAGGTAACGGAAGACGCTGTTTGTGGGTCAAAATATTCCGCTTTAAAGGAGATAGTGACTCATGGCTAAGGAAAAAGAAAGGGTTGATTTTCTTTGGCGCTATCAGCCTTTAAAATCTACCCCTGATGGAGTTTTGATGTCCTATATTAAAGGCAATTTATTGCTGCCTTCGAGAGAAATGATTCTCCAAGCTTTGCGACCTTACTGGCTGCCGCTAGCGTATCTGGAAAAAGGGAATATCGATCCAGTTATTTTAGAGCGGCTATTTAGAAATGCCGTCTATGCTCTGGAAAAGCACGCTCTCTATTTGCGCGATCGAGGCGGGATTGAATATCCTCCTACTAATATAGGGGGAATGCCTATTTCCTCAATACCATCGTCGCCAGAAGTACCTGCTGGCATTGAGGAGGCAGACCGCTCTATGCTTTACGGTGTGGACAGCTTGACGCCTCCTAACCATTCCACCCGCAGCGGATTGACTGCGGATGACTTGTTTGATTTAGAGGGTGGCGAGGATTTCGATGATTCAGGATTCGCGTGAATGAGATTCAATTAGTGATAGGAATTTGACCACAATAAGCTGTGCAACTACAGGCAGGCTAGTCAATAGTATGAGATGTGCGAATTTAGATGTCAGGCAAATTCCTTTTGCTAGTTGTGCAGCTATAAAAAGAAAGCAAAAGTAACTGGATTTGTGTTAAAAATAAACCTGAAATAGGAAAGTGGGACATGGCAAGTAGAAGTAGAAACTCGAAGTATCAAGTGCAACTAACAGATTCTCTGGTTAAACAGGTTGATGAAGGAGGAGATTCAGGTATGGATACAGCGATAGAAAACTCGAATGGTTTCAAAGAGTGCGGGTTAGAGAAGGTTGAGAAGTCGGCCACTAAAATTCATCTGATTGATGGAGAGAAAGGCGGAGTTGGTAAGAGCTTATTTGCTAGGGTATTGATTCAGTATTTCTTGGACAAGAATTTTCCTTTTTTTGCCGTAGATACCGATCGCTCTAATCCTGATGTATCTCGAATCTATGAGAGCGTATGCCGTGAAGCTCTGTTTAGCGAGGACGAGAAGAAGTTTTACGAAGCGGATCGGATTTTTGAATTGGCGTTTGAGAAGAGCGTAATTGTCAATTTACCGGCTCAGGTTTATCCTTTGGTGACTAAGTGGATGGGTAGGAATAATTTAATTGAGTTGGGGAAGCAATCTCGTATTAGTTTTTGCAAATGGTTTATTTGCACGGGGGGTTATGATAGCGTGCAGCTATTTTTGAAGTCAGTTAAGCATTTTGACAATAAAATTGCTCACGTCCTCGTCCGCAATTTAGGATTGGAGGATGATTGGAGTTCTGTGGAAGAGATGGAGGAGGTGCAGAATGCGATTAAAAAGTATGAGGTGAAGGTGATTGATTTTCCTAAGTTTTATTCGCGGGAAAGGAATGCGATCGATGCTCAGGGAATAACTTTTGATTTGGCAAGAAATAGCCAGGAACTCGGCGTGCTGGGCCGGCAGCGGATTAAGTCGTTTATGTTGTCGGCTTATGAGGCGTTTGAAACTACGGGGATGTTGCCGTGAGTTATGGTGCTGTTGATACTAAATCGTTGCTAGATATTGCTTTAGAGGGGCAATCTGAAGAGTATCGGCGCAAGGTTTTGGAGTTGGCTTTTAAGGGGAAAATTGAGCCAACTGACCCGATTTTTCTGATTTTGTTGGCTACAGGCCGATTGGAAGTGCTGATTCAAGAGAGTCCGAAACCGGAGGATTTTGAGTTAGCGTTCGATCGGTGGGTGGGGCGGATTAACAAGACTTTGGCGAGTTACGAACGGGTGGCGGTTGAGAAGCAAGAGGGGCAAATCGCTGAGGCTGTGAATTCTCTGCTGCGTCAGACGGAATTGAGGAGGGTGGCGACTTCTGCGCGTTCTTTGGTAGTGGCGGCGGGTATACTGTTGACGACTTTGGGTATTGGTGCTTTGATGGGATGGATGGGTGTGCTTTGGTCGCAAGGAGGGTTTGCGCCGGGGGAAGCGGTTCATCTGACTCAGGAGCAGGCGGAGGCTTTGCGGTGGGCGAATAGCGCTGAAGGGAAGTTTGCTCGGAATTTGATGAGGTGGAATTCGGATAGTCTTGCTAATTTAGAGTGTAAGAAGGATGTCAAACGTTTGGGTGTGACTCTAGAAGTTGCGGGGCGTGCATCTACGTCCGGATTTTGCACTATTTGGGTGGAACCTGTAGAAAAGCGTAGGTTTAGAAATTAAATGCTTGCATTTTATTGGCTGCAATAGCTTGTTAGAGCGCAATTGTGATGTAATCATGAGCTATGCTATGCCGCTTCAATTTTGAGTTGGGGAAGCACTTGTGGTTCACCTGCTAGGGTTCGGAACTAAGCTCTATAAGGCTACTGTTATGTAGTGGTTTGAGCTTCGTGTGAAGGTTTGAATTGTCAAAATCCAACAATGAAAGGAGTTCATGATGACTATTTTTTCTGACAATAGTGAAACTGCATGGTCTATCTATCACAAAATCATCAAGGATGTTACTGGGGGAGATGAGTCTCCTGTGGTTGTTCTTCCAACAGCAATTGCAACACGGGCTGAATGGGACTCCACATCTGCTGAATATAATGCTTTCCTTCAGCAGGATTTTGCAAATGCGATGCCTGAGTGGAGATCTCTATACACAAGATCCCCAGGGCGTAATATAGGTGATGAGTATGAGGCGTTTCTCGACAGACTTTCTAAAAAAAATATAGAGGAAACTGAGAGACCAAATCAAGAAAGATTGAAGGAATTAGATGAAGTCCGAAGAGATGCTCGCATAAATTTGAGGAAGTTGGATAAAGAAATTATAGAAGAGTGGAGAGTATATGTTAAAGAAACACCCGAAGGTGAGCAGCTGCCAAGAAATCGATGGGAACAAGAACTCGGATATTCAGCAGATCGAGCTGGATATCAGCAAGAACTCCAAATAGCAGAGGGAGCATATTTTTTAGAGGTCACGAGTGCAGGTGGTAGGCTTGCTGAGATTGGTCGTGCAATTGCTGCAAAGGGCGCGACAGAAGCCAAAATCGCATTGCCATCCTCAAAAGAACCATTTATCCTCAACAAAACTAATACATGGGAGTCTTATTACACAACTCAGATTCTCGGCGACATCAATCAGTTTAAGTCCGAACGAGTTGAACAGACTTTCACAGTCAACGAAAGTCAGGAAACCTCAACAACTTATACAAGTAGATGGAGTGGAGGAGCGAGTTTCCAGTGGTTTTCTTTCTTTGGCGCAGGTGGCAGCGTTGACAACGTGAGTAAGCAAGAATCTTGGGAAAAAGATACTCTTGAGGTGCAAATCACTTTTGGAAACCTAGCCAAAATTCCAATCAGGCGAGGTCAATGGTTTAAGGGAGGATTGGTTCGAGAGTTCCTCACAGACATTGATAAAGAGTTTTGGGGTTCACGTGGTCGCCTTAATCTGATCCCAACTGAGCTTCTGTTGGCTCACTCTATCAGTCTCGATATTAAGACTAGTGAAGAAGCACGTGACTATGCATATGAACATCACAGAAGAAGTGGAAATGCTGGTTTCCGAGTTGGACCCTTTAGATTTGGGGGAAGTGGTGGTTCAACTTCAACATCTGAAACAACCACCGTTGAAAAAACAACTACTGGACTTCAGGTGAAGGACACATCAGGAAGAGCCGCAGTGCTTGCAGTCATTTGTGAAAGACCTGCTGATTTACTACCTGGGGGCGTACCTCCTGCACCATTCTTCATGACTCGGAATCGACTGACTACTGAAGCTGCTGCATTCGCCTTAGAGGCTGGAGAAGAAGAGAAATATATTGAGTTTTGGCATCAAATGATGAAAGAAGCTAGCCAAGAACTAGCACTTGATGCAGTGGAGCTATAAGAAATGGTTGCTCGGCACTGGCGTTAACCAAACAGTGCCGATTGCTCTCAAATACATTCTCTTGATTAGATTAGGATGTCAAAAAATGGCGCGTCGGTTAGCAGGAACAATTATTATTGATGGGACAGATGATGAGTTTTGGCCTCAACGGGATGAACATACTCATCGTGTATTTAATGTAGAAACAATTCTCAATACAGAGCAACCTGCGTCAACAATTAATGTTCCAGATGTCCGTTGGGGAGATGAATGCCGAGTAGAGCTAAAGCTTCTTGCCAAGCTGCTTGATAGCAACGCTGTACAGATTGAAGGTAATGCAAAACTATTTGAAGGTACATCTGAAAACAATGATGATCTTCAGGATGAACAGGATTTTACTTTTATTGTTCCCACGGCTGGTACGCCTGCTTTTTACCGCCTCCAACTCAAGAACACTGAGGCTTTTGGAGGAGATCATGCAGAAATTGGATTAAGTCTCACAAATTCTCGACTTGAAGAATGAATATACTTTCGGTAAAACTTCACATATTTTGTCAGCTAGAGCATTACCCAATTCCCTCGGTTCCAGCTTATGCAACCCACCCCCATACACGCGCCCCTCACCCATCAACGCTTCATCAGAAATGCGATCAAGCGCCTGCCACACCTCTTTGAGCAATTCTGGCTTATCCAAAAGCACTTTGGCAAGAGCGGGTTTAGGATACAGCATTAAATAAACATTGGTAGCCGTCGCCCTTGAATGATTCAAGATAAATCGAAAAGGTCTACCTCTACCAGTATCCTTACGACCCATATAGGTGCAGAGGAACGGCGAAGGAGGACGCTTTTCCTGTGAGTACCAGGGAGTACGATGGTTACACAGGTAGCGATCGCAAATTCCCTCCCTCACCCCCACCTGCAAATATTCCCAAAGCGACGGATACTTAGCTTTCACCTCCAAAGGGGGCAAATCGCACGATAGCAGAAAAAGCTGGCGATCGAGAATCGGATTTCCCAAGCAATCGCCCTCAATCTCATCAACTGATAACAACCGGGGACTAGGCAAAACTGGCTTGAGAAATTCAAAGGGCAATTGGTAAGCAGAAACTTGCTCTGGTGTCAACACAAAAAAATTGTTCGCTCCCGTCGCCAGCCCCCGTTTGATAGTGAATAAGTCCTTAAGTTTCAACGGCTGCTCTTGAGAATTCACACTACCAGACATCAGCCCAAACTTAGTCCACTTAGTGGCACTGCGTAGGGACTCCACCGACACGATCAGGGACATTTTAGATGCTGTCAAACTCCCTCCATAGGTAAACTCAACAGCATGATTAGCAGGTGGCAAAGCTTTCTTAAACCAAACCACTGCTGACGTACAGAGTGCATCTTCAAACTGCGCGTCAGCAGCATCGAAACAGTGAATTCGCAGCAGAGTAACGTGATTTAGCAAGTAATCCTTAATTTGCTTTCCGTAATTCACATCCATAAATCCACTGGGAATCAGCCACCCCGCCAAGCCGCCAACAGCCATACTCGCATCCGCAATGCACAAGAAATGGCAGTAAAGACTAGCCAACTGACTGAGTTTGACTCCCGCTATTTGCTGTGCTAGCTGTTGCAGCCGCAGCTTTTCAACTCGGTTCAAATGATGGTGCCGGACATAGGGGGGATTGCAAATTACTAAGTTAGCTTTTGCGTCGTCAGAGTCAGGGGGTGTTGCCTGGGTAAAGTCAGCGATATTTAAATGTAGCGAAGTCTCACTCCAAAGCTTAATCGCTTCGTTCCCGTAATGGGGGTCAATTTCATAGCCGACTGCTTTAACAATTTGCGATCGCCCAAATTGCTGCAATAATGCCGAATAAAAAGAACCTGTGCCAAAAGCTGGGTCGAGAAAACGAATTTTAATGTCTGACGGCAACAGCATTGAAGCATATTTGAGAATATCTGCTGCCAGTGTTGGAGGTGTAGCAAACTGACCTAGCTTATTTCGCTGAGCTTGAGTTCTAGCTCCATCCAGTTGCGATTGCCGCAACATTCGTGTCAATTCAATTGTTGCAGTTACATTCATATTTCAAATAGCGCTAAATCATCAATCCGATGTTCCCAAACCCAGTCAATTCCTTCGGCCGCTTCGTAACCCAAATAGCCACTGTCAAAGTAACCGCAAAGAAACAAAATAAAACGCACGTTATTGCCGTAGTTACTCTTCAATTGAGTCATTTTAATAGCTTCTTCCTTGCGTCGCTTATTGGGATTGGTATAGTCGCCGGCAGATTTCGCTTCAATCAGTAACGGGAATTCACCAGGGCTAGAATTAATTGGCGCGAGCGCAACGTCAATAGGGATATTAATTTGTTTGCTGCCGGACTGTAAAAGTACCGGGATATTGAGCCGAAACGAGAAAGTCCCCGGTTGCATTGTCTCAAAACTTAATCCGGCTCCTCCTCTAACATAGGAATAACCACGCTGTTCCAGCCATTGCCTGATCATAGCAAGCTGCCTTCGTTCTTGAGCGTTGCGAACGATCGGGTCAGAAATAGCACCGCAAAGGCGATCGGCTACAATTGTTGCTGCTTTTTGAACTTCACTATCAGTTGGCTGCTGTCGGCTTTCTAGCCAAGGAAAAATATCTTTGTCGAGCAGCCGTGCAATAATTTGACTGATTTTTGTTAGTTCAGCATCCAGAGTTGCAATGTCTGCCCGGGGCGGAATTCGCTGTTTTTCTTCCATATTTTTGACCAGGTTGGGCGATACTCCTGCTAAACCGATCAGGCGATCTCGCGCAATTGGCGGCGCTGCCGCCATGCGTAAAATAGGCAAAACCTCTGGATGCTGTCGCAGCAGGGCGGACGTGATGTTGGTCAGATTGGCTGTCTCTGCTAAGGCGGATTCAACTTGTTGAGTTGTAGCAATGCGAGTGTCGCGGTAGGCTTTTGGAGCGAACTGCATGAACCAATTGTTATAGAAGTCTACCGACAGGGCAATATCGGGTTTCCACAAGTGTGGTTTGTCGGCATTAACTGGCACTGCATCTCCTCTAATCGCGACCCTCGCCTAAATAGCTTAGATTGCTGGAACGTCTCTGTTGTATTATCCACCAAGCGGTTGCTCTTGAAGCGGATTTAGTCAACTAAACCCGCGCGAAGGGCTCTGACAGCCGCTTGAGTGCGATCGTCGCAAGACAGCTTATTGAGGATGTTACGCACATGAGTTTTCACAGTACCGAGGGAAATGTATAGCTGCTTGCAAATTTCCTCATTGCTACACCCTTCGACAATCAACTCTATAACCTCTTTTTCTCGTTCTGTTAAAGGGTTCGCCATTAACAACTGACTGTACTCTGGCTCGACTCCATTGATTGACACAGTGGAAATGGTTGCTGAGTTAACAGCTTCCTTGAAAGGGTTATTCATGCGAGCCAAAACGATTCTGGCAATTGAAGAATCGATCCAGTTTTCGCCAGCGTTTGTCTCAACAACGGCTTCCACTAACTTTTCAAAACTGACATCTTTCATGCAGTAAGAGTCGGCTCCCGCTGCAAAAGCTGCCAGCACCGATTCTTCGTTATCCTGCATAGTCAAAATCAACACTTTCGGTTGGTTATCCACGCTGGGGGTTTTTGGAGTTTGTATGTATTCTTTGAACCTTTTGGTCAGTTCAATTCCGTCTACCAACCCCGGTAGTCCGATATCAACGATCGCTACATCAGGCCGGGTTTTCTCCAGTAAAGTTATCCCTTGCAGGCCGTTAGCTGCCTCTCCGATAAATTCAAGTTCTTCGCAGTCTTCTAAAGCTGCTTTGATTCCAGCCCTTGTCAGGTGGTGGTCTTCAATTAAGGCAACAGTAATTTTATTCATGGTTGATTTGTTTAAAAAAAGGACAATTGTACTTAATCTGTATCCAAACAAGACTTTTAGAGCGATATGGGAAGCCGTACAGTAAATGTGCTTCCTTGACCCACCGTTGATGCCACGTCAATACTGCCAGAGTGGGCTTCTACAATCCGGCGAGACAGGTGCAGCCCCAGGCCACTACCTGCTCTGGCATGGTTTCCGGTGCGAAATCGTTCAAACAGCGAAGCTTGTTCTGAGGCTCTGATACCGGGGCCGGTGTCTTCTACGCTAATGCTTACCGACTTGACATCTGGACGGACAAAGATTTTCACGCAACCAAAATCGGTGAATTTAATGGCATTTCCGACTAAGTTGGTGATGACTCGGCGGAGTTCGAGGCGATCGCCTTCAATCCTTAGTGGTTGCGGGTCAGAGTCGTCGAAAGTTAGGACAAGTCCTTTATCAATAGCCACAGCCTCCTGTTCCTTAACGACTTCTTTGACCAGTTTTTTGAGGTCAAAGGGGGCGATCGCCAGAGTTTTGCAACCAGATTCAAATCGGTGAACCTCTAGTAAAGTATTGACTAAGGAAAGCAAATTTTGGTTGCTGCAGCCGATGGTGGCGATCGCTTCTACCGCTTGAACGGGCAGTTCACCAAATTTCCCTCGTTTGAGTAGGGTCAGCATTCTATCAGCGGCAACTAGGGGAATCCGCAAGTCGTGGGTAAGACGAGCCACAAAATCCTCTCGTGCCTTTGTCATTTCCAGCATCGCATCTATGCTGTGTTTGAGCCGGAGGAGGCTGCGGACACGAGCCAGCAAATCATTTACCTGGATGGGCTTGCAAACAAAATCGTCAGCGCCCAAGTCGAGTCCATCTGCTATGGTCATTGAGTTGTCAGTCGCAATTAACAGGATGGGGATAAAGGGAAGTTGAGGATTGGAGCGAATTCTGTAAGTCACTTCGTAACCGTCTACTTCTGGCATCATTACATCCAACAGGAGTAAATCTGGTGGCGACTCCTCAACCTTAGCTAAAGCATCAAGTCCGCTGGAGCTCGTGCTGACGCAGTAGCCTTCTTCTGAGAGAATAGCCTGCATAATAAATAAGTTGTCAGTTGTATCGTCAACCGCCAAGATTTTACTGGGTTTATCTCTCATTACCCTAACTTCCTTTCACCTCTCCATCCAAAACTGACAAATGAGTCCATATCTTCTGAGTCAGCCTTTTGGCGAAGAAAAGTTAAAAATTGTCGATAATCTTGAACCTGCTTGGATTCTTCCAATTTTCGCTGCTTTCTGATTCGCACCAAGTAGTCTTTGAGGCGAACGTACCGCCATCCTACTTGAATCCCCAACTCGTAGATTTGAGTGGCTTTGGGATTCGCGCTCGCTTTGAGTAAGGTTTGTGCGACTCTTGGCGAGTCGGAGTCAGAAAGGGTTCTTCTGCTTTCTTTTCCATCCATGCAACCTTTCCAAAACTCTTGGCTGCTGGTTGAAGGGTGGATGGAAATCTTGTACTCTTGCAGTGTTGATTCCAGCCAATATAAGTCTTGTTTTCTGTCGTTTGAGAGCGAATCATTTGGCTGATACTTGTTCCAGGCACGGGCAAAAGCGTTGAGCGACTTTTGAAAATTGGTCAAAAAATAGCCGGACAGGGTTTGAGAGTTTGCCGGCAGTGAAAGTTGGCTGCGGTTTGAGAGAGTGTTAGTTTGTACCATATTTATCAACCTTCGCAAAACTTGGTTTGAGTTGGTATTTTTCTGGTTCTGTTCTAAGTGTTAATCTATCAACAGGTAAGCTTGAGCTAGCTCTACCTAAAAGCTGATTTTTCCTTCACTGCTGCCAAGCTAATTTCTGATTTAAGGCAGAAGCTAGAATGCGGAGCTTTAATTCAGAATAAGTGTCAAGCGCTTCTGCCTTTGAATGGAATTATCAGTTTTTTGGGCTGAACTTTTGCTCTCAACTCGGGTTGTAGCGATTAGCTAGAATGCGGCATCGGTAAATTTTTCCTAATCTACTAAGAGAGATTCTAGCTCTGTGAGAATTTTTTGGAGGCGCTTCTGCTTCTTTGGATCGCTCCAAACTTTTGACTTGTTCGCTTTTGTTAAAGCTCCCTTAATTTGGCTTTTCAGATTTTCTTCGGGTTTTTCTGCTGAAGTCTCTGTCTTTAAATCTGCGATCCGTTCTTTAATCTGAGTTAAAGATAGACCTTCCGCGATCGCAGATTCCAGAAGCAACTTTCTGGCTGGCTCGTCTTTAACTTTGGCGATCGCTCGTGCCTTGGTGTATTCGATCTGACCCCGCCGCAGAGCTTCTTGAATGTCTGCCGGCAGCTTCAGCAATCCCAGTCTGTTACTGACAAAAGACTCCCATGACATCCGCCCCAATTCGCTAAAAACCTTGGCAACTATTTGCATTTCAGGATGAATGATAACGTTATCATTCATCCTCTGCACGTCATTTTGCATCCGGTAGAGCAGGTGTATCACCTCTTCTCGATCGTATTCAAGGTGATGGGAGAGCAGTTGCAAAATCCCCTCTGTTTCTTCGACTGGGTTGAGGTCTTCCCGCTGCAGGTTCTCAACTAATGCGACGCGCAGAGCTTGCTGTTGGGTCAAGTCCCGAACGATCGCAGGGACTTCTGTCAATCCTAATTCTCTAGCAGCTCTATACCGCCTTTCGCCAGCTACTAGCTCGTATTTATCCTCTCCCAAAGGACGAACTAATAAAGGTTGGAGAATTCCATCAGTTTTTACTGACTCAACCAAAGCCTGCATTGCTTGGGAGTCGAAGTATCGGCGAGGTTGAGAGGATGGAAGCTTTATAGACTCAATCGGGAGCAGTTTTTCTGCCGTTGGTTCTGCTACTTCATCATCTCCAAACAAAACGCTCAAATTTGCCTTACCTTTATAGGGCTGGTCATTCTTACTTGACATTGAGTTTCTCCATCTTGGCTGCTAGCTGGTCTAATATTTTGACAACGGGATTTTTAGGTTCGTAAACAGCAAGCGGGACTTGTTTCTCGGAAGCATCCGCAAAAGCAGTTATGCGCGGGATGGGAGTGTAAACGGGGCCGAAGGTCGTAAACTGTTCGCTCATAGCCTTGAGAGTCCGCTTGTCCTGAGAGTTGGCAGCAGCATAGCGGGAGGGAACAAAACCAGCTATCTGCAAAGAGCGGTTTCCTTTCTTTCTGATTCTCGCTACTGTTTGCAACAGGAGGTTGGTGCCCTCAAAGGCTTTGTAGTGAGTCTCAACGGGGACTAAGACGTGAGTAGCGGCTACCAGGCTGATGTAGCTGAGCAACCCTAAACTGGGAGGGCAATCTATGAGGATGAAGTCGTAGTTGTTTTGAATTGGGGCGATCGCATCTTTGAGGCGAACTTCCCGAAAATCCATGTTAACCAGTTGAATTTCCGCCGCGCTGAGGTTGATGTTGGTAGGAGCCAAATCCATACCGTGAATGCCAGTGTGGATGGACATAGGCTCCTCATTGACAATGGCATCAAACACAGTTTTATCCAAATTCTGAGAGTCAACCCCCATGAAGAGCGTCAGAGAACCTTGAGGATCGATATCGATGAGAAGAACCTTGCGGCCTCGCTTAGAGAGGTGATAGCCGAGATTGAGCGCGATCGTGGTTTTCCCCACACCACCGGCTTGGTTGAACAGCGAGATTATCTTTGTCATGACTTGCCCTCCGGTAGCGTGCCACCATAGTTCCAATCCTGCGTGCAAAAGGAGGCGGCGGTTAAAACTGTAAGCATATTTGCACTCTTGTTGAAGTTTGGGAATGTCTGCGCTTTAGGCATGAACCGTCACTATCCCCAGACCGTTTTGTAGAAAAACTATAGTTATACTCTCATATAAAAGTGATATCTCTGAAGGCGCATTAGGAATTTTTTTATTTTTCCCCACTCGGAAAGGCAATTGGCAACAGTGACCATGCCGTTGCTGTAAAAGACAACGGCAATGCGGTCGGGTATAAATGTTGGCAGGTGACGCTAAATACTTCTAAGCTCGCTCTTTCATTGACTTGTAGGGATAAGGATAGTTGATTGTTAGTTTGAGCGAGCCAGGAAGTACCTCTGGTTGATTAACAATGCAGTAAATGAGATATCCAGCCCGTTCTACTTCTGTCCAAGCCAAAGGCGAGAACTGGGCTGACTCACAAATGGCGCGTTTAACCAGTCCCGGTCTGCTGCGGTTCTCAAACAGAGCTTGCACGAACTGGGTGGGATTGGCTATGGCAGGAGATAAAAGCTGGCAGAATTTTCTAGGATGAACAGTCCGAAGATAATTGATAGCAGCTTGTCCATTGAGTGCTTCAATTAAAGATGGGGAAATTTGCAAGTGCTGGAGCAGCAAGTTAATATCTTCCTCAGTATTGCTTACTGCCCATAAATTATCCTCGAGCCACCCCCAAACTATCTGCTCAGCCTCTTTGTGAGTTGCTACCAAAAAGCGATTTCCTTTGTAGGTAAACCCTGATACGTGGGGCAGTTGGGGGAGAGACCAGTCGGCAAGAGCGCGATCGCTGTCCAGTAGCAATAGGACAGATGCTAGTATGTGCCTCCTGTGGTGCCGAAGTGGATCGGCGACGGGTGCAGGCTGTCGAGAGCTGTGTTGATGGTAAAACTGCATGGGAACGCCGTTCTCCTATTAACAGTAAAAGTTACTGCTTTAAGCTAAAAGCTAAAGGCTGTAAACTCAATCCGCCTTCCTTCCTAATTTTCCACCTCAAAAGTCATCGGCAAAATTCATCTTGCGGACTATTAAAACGCGATCCAGAGGCAAAAACTATCGTCTGAATGGCTGTTGTTTCTTGTAATTCCAGTTAGTAATAGCAATAGGGAAAAGGCATTTGTTCAATGGCTTATTTCCGAACAATACTTTTTGATAAAACAATTACTGGTTCAATGTTCTCTGCCTTGAGAACTAAAGTGAATTACGACTAAAAGCGTACCAAGAGCGACAAAAGCGCATGATAGGTTGATTGCTAAAAGATCGATGCGCTTTTAGATGGCGGAATACTTATGTTTTTAGACACCATACAGAGATTTTCCCCTGAGTATATTTTGAGGCTAAAACAAATAGGGCTGGCTTTTTTTGAGAAGATAGCAACTGATCGAGCAATAGCTGGAGAAACCCAAGATTTTTACCAGGGATTACTTGCAGGATTGGATCTGGGAGTTAAATTAATAGACGAAGAAAGCGGAGTACAAACGCTTAGCCTTTTAGAAGCTAAAATAGCAACTTTTATCAATGATGGAGAAGATAACTTACCCCATCAACCTCTAAGTTCGAGTTCAGTAGAAGGCGATTGTAAGCTATCCATTTGTAGGTTGCCGGCTAGCTCCATTTCTCAACTCAGACAAATTGGAAGAGAAAGCGATTGCGAACTTGTTATAAAAGATTGCATCTGCATCGGCGAGACTCAAGATTTCTATCACGGCTGCCTCGCTGCTATTGATTTTGCCCTCTCCTTGGCAGGTGAGAAATATGCCTATGCTCAAATCAGTCTGGTAAAAACTAATGCCGCCAATTTCATCGAATTAAACAAAGATTGGGAACGCCGAGTTCTTGAGCTTAAAGGATTATCCTCTTCAAAGAGGCAAGATGGGCAACCAAAACAAAATTTGCAGGTTGGGCTGTCGCAAGTGGATGGTGACAATCAAGTTGGGATGTTGGTTAGTGAAGGAGAGGGCGATGAAGCGGATTCGCTTTCGACAGAAGCGGGGACTTTAGCGGAAATACAGGAGCAAGATTTAAAGAGCGATCGCTCTGATTCTAGCGAACTAATCGTACCTCTGGGTTTAAGCAATTTGGCTATTTTGAAAGACCAGAATGAAAGTGAAAAGGGAGCCCGAGAACAGTTTACAGAAGAGGTAGTAAAGCTGGAAGAAGAAGAGCGCTTAGAGCTAGAGAATTTGCTATCTAGGGCTTTATTAGATGGCTATCAACAGTTGAAGCTGGGGAAATGCAAGGTTATAGAAGATTGGACAGCATTTTTAGAGTCAGGTGAAGCAATTAGGGTGATTTCAGATCGAGACAGCCACATTGTGATGCGGATTACTTTAGAGGGTGAAGTGCAAAGCGCTTTATCTTATGGCGATGCAGAGGTGTTGAGTGCAACTGTTAAAGAAAACTCAGAGGATTTGGCTATATTCTCTAACTGGTTAGAGCCGATAATTCCGAACCCGTCAGGCGGCGAGTTGAATGCTGATTCAGTACCGCCAGCAGCCACAATGGATATTCAGCAGGTAAAAATGGCTGAGTCTATTCTGCCAACGGCTCAAAGAGCTTTTGAGTATTTCCTCAATTATGCACGCGATCGCGTGGAAGAGACTGATGAGTACACTCGCGTTCGGGTAGGAGATTTGTACGATCTGATCGTGGAAGAGTCGGAGGGGGTTTCGGTGTCTTCTCTGACTGTTGTTGCGCGAGGGGAGTTAATCAAGGTTCGTGGAGAAGATTTGGTTTTAGCTCAGGGTATTTCCTCTGAAGATATTGATTTTTGGGCAGTTGTGGCAGAGCAGCTAGATCGGATAGAGGCGAGGAATAGGGATTGGGAGCGATCGGAACCAGATAGTCAAAGTGGTTTAGGGGGCTGAATCCCTGGAAATACCCCTTATTTGAATTAGCTCCTCTCTGCAAGATGTTAATTTATCCCAAAAAGTATCAAAGACTTTTTTTACATTTTCTCTCATTTCTTGGACAACTTCGGGAGGAAAACATTGGGAGTTGAAATTCTGGGAAAGAGTTTCTGTGGTTTGGTCTAATAACTTCTTAGCCGTAGTAAAATTGGACTCTGCTTGTTTTATCCTGTTAATTCTATTTTCATGATATTCAAGTGCAATTTGATGAGGAATCCACAAACGATCTTTTATAGCGTCTAAAACTTTAAAATTTATAGCGTCTAAAACTTTAAAAAAATCTTCGTGTGTTTCATTACGATGTTCATAAAAATCTAAAATAACATTAGTATCAAAAATAAAGATGCACTTTTGCCAAAGCTCCAAAAAATCTTCGTCAGATGGGGAATAATAGCCGGGGAATAAGTCTTTCATTTTTGTCAATTACTTGGTAAATATCTTGCGCGCTCCACTCATATTGAGGCGCATGGTGATGACTTGCTCGCTAACCAGATAAACCCTACTTGCTTCCACCACGCTCATCTTAGTTTTAGCGATGTGAAAGGCTGCTTCTTTTGAAATAAGCAGCGCTGGCCCTAACCAATTCGCTTCATCCTCCTGTTCCACGTCGAAGTGGCGGCAGCCGTGCTTATCGAGTACAGGACGCGCGATATGACCGAGAATGCTGTGACCGAGTTCGTGAGCGATATTTGAAGCCTGTCGGAGGAGATCGTGCGAATCGTTGTGGATGATACGCCGTCGGTCGCCGTCAATGATGGTGACAGCCGAAAAGCTTTACCGAGCCTGTTCCATAAAATGGGCAACCGCTTCTTGTATTTTGGTGTAAGCCGATAGGGGATCTACGGGGATTTCTAAGTGTTGGGCCAATCTCCAGGGACAAAGGGGGTCATGAGGTCTGAGACTCAGTTCCTTTCTATATTTCCGAGCATAAGCATCCGCTTCAGATTTGAACCCGCGGCGTAACTGCTGTTTCATCAATCTATTCGATCCTTGCGTAGACGCTCGTAACCTGCTTTGAGAATAGCTTCGAGAGCTGCTGCTCCTTCTGGCGTGAGATTGCGATCGGCCCGCAAGTACGCAGTAATTTGAGTAAGCGGGTCTGATTCAGTCCGAACATCCCGAGCTCCTTTGACAAAGGACTCAGCCTGCAATCCCGACCATTTTAACAGTGCTGCGAGACTATCCACATCAGGCCTCCTTCCTTGAGCCATGCGGGTCAAAGTGGACGCGCTTACCTCAGACTGTGCCGCTACCTGCTTCCACGTTAGGCGCTGCGACTGTCGCTGACTGTCTAACGCTGCGTAAAAGGACTCTACATCGAACTCTACCTTAGCCATCCTCCCTCTCCGATTGCTACCTTGCAATTTTAAGTCAGTTGTGTAACATGAAGGTAATTGCATTTACGCAATCAGTGGTCACTATCGCAATTGAGGAGTTTAGCGTGATTATGTCAAAAAGTTATCGGATTCAAATTGATGAGACTTCTTATGAAGTGGACGATCCAGTTATTGCCGGTGTTCAGCTTCTTGACACGGCAGGGAAGAGGCCATCTGATGAATACCTCATCTTTCAGCGGTTGCAGAACGGGCAGCTTGAGGAAATCAGGCCTGATGAAACGGTCGATCTGCGGAAACCGGGTATAGAGGCGTTTATCACTTGGCGAAGCGATCGCTCTTTCCGTTTTGTAATTGACGGCCGGAAATTTGAATGGGGGATACCGCTAATTACCGGACTGAAGCTCAAACAACTTGCGGGAGTTGACCCCAAATCTTATGGAGTTTGGCTGGAGGTACGGGACGGAGAAGACCGCCCGGTGGGAAATGAGGAGTCGGTGGATCTCCAAGCTCCCGGAGTCGAGCGCTTCTTCACCGGTAAGAAGACTACGACGGAGGGTTAATCCGTGAGTTTCTTACCGTCGCGAGAGCGGGAATATCTTGAAAGCAAAGGTATTGTTTTTCAGGAAGTTATAGACGGGAGCCAGAAAGGGGTCATTCTCCCTGGCTTTAGGTTGCCGTCTAACAAGTACGATGTCCACCAGGCAGAGGTATTGATCGTGCTTCCGCCAGGCTACCCAGATGTCCCGCCAGATATGTTTTACTTGCAACCCTGGGTGAAGCTTGCCACTCACAACCGTTACCCCACAGCAGCAAACCAGGCTTTTATGTTCAATGGAGTCTCCTGGCAACGGTGGTCGCGCCACAACAACGAGTGGCGTCCCGGTACTGACGGTATTTGGACGATGCTCAAGCGCGTGGAACACGCTCTGGAGGTAGCTGTATGAGCTTTACTGCCAGTATGGTGTTGCAGGAGGAACACCTTAAATACCTCCAAGAAACCCTGAGCCGCGCCGATGGACGAGAACGAGCGGCTTACGTGATCTGCGGTGAGGTAGTCATTGAATCGGACCCTTGGGATGTTCAGCAGCGGAGGAAATATCTTTCCTATGAAATCCTCGCGGTACCTGAAGATGAAATAGTTTCGAGTTCAGATCGGCATATTACCTGGAAAACTGATTCTTTTGTTCGAGCATTGAAGCTCGCTCACACGAGGGGGATGACAGTGGCTCTCGTTCACAGCCATCCGAGAGGTAGCACTGCGTTTTCCGAACAGGATGATAGAAACGAGCCTGACCTTGTAGAGCTTGCCCAGCACAGAAATGGGCCCCAGACAAAACTCCTGAGCCTAATTCTCACAGACTCAGGAGAGCTTGTCGGTCGCCTGTGGACGAGCCAGCAGGAATCGATTCCTCTGCAACTGATTTGTGTTGTAGGAAAAGCAATCCAGCTCCACTACACGGGACGGAGGCAGGGCATACCTTCGTCAGTCTTTCACCGACAATCGCTCGCATTTGGGGAAGCACTTACTCAGGATTTATCAACGCTCAGGGTTGGAGTGGTAGGCTGCGGCGGTACGGGCAGCGCAGTCGCCATGCTGCTTCCAAAAATGGGAGTGCGGCTGATTGCGCTCTTCGATCCAGATGTAGTTGAAGAGAGTAACTTAAACCGACTTCACGGCGCGACTCGGGAAGACGCTGAAGCAAAGCACCCGAAGGTTCTTGCTGTAGCGCGATCGCTCTCGGAGCTAGGGCTTGGAGTGCAAGTAAAGTCCTATCAATCGTGGATAGGTGATCGGGATTGCCGAGATGCCCTGAAATCCTGCGATATAGTCTTCGGTTGCACGGATGACCATGCCGGACGGTTGTTGCTTAACCGCTTTGCCTACTATTACCTGACTCCTGTTTTCGATGGAGGACTTGCCATTGAGGTATCTCCAACTGAACCGCCAGAAATCAAAGCGCTAGATGGTCGAGTAACGGTACTTGCGCCCAGTCACACTTGCCTGTTGTGCCGAGAGGTTATTAATCCTGTTGTGGCGCGGGATGAGGCTTTGAAGCGGAATGCTCCGGTAGAGTACGAGCGGCGGAAAGCAGAGGCTTACGTTTTAGGCGAAGGAAATCCCAGTCCTGCAGTGGTACTCTTCACCACAGATGTTGCGATTATGGCGATTGAAGAGTTGGTACACCGCCTTCAAGGATTTCGAGGTGAGAACGGTGCGACAGCCCAAAGAGTAAGAAAATTTCACCTAATGACCGATCGAAAGCAAGCTGCTGATTCCAAGTCGCATTGCCCTATTTGCGGTACTGCTGATTGTTGGGGCAAAGGCGATATTGTTCCATTTCTCGATTTGGTGGAGTGAGCTATGTTTCTTCGCAATATAATTCGATGGATTCTAATCAAGCTGAAAGTAATTGAAAGACCCGACTTGTCAGCACGGATAGTTAAACTTCATCCCGCACCTGAAGAAATTATACCGAAACAGGTATTGGTCGTTGGTGATGCTCGCTATCGAAAGTGGGCTTGTTTTCGATGTCCCGGTGAATGCGGAGAGGCGATTTTGTTGTCGTTAAAGCAGACGCAGCATCCTTCGTGGAAGGTTACTATAGACTGGTTGGGACGACCGACGATTCATCCCTCGGTCAGGCAGCTTAATGAGTGTAGATGCCATTTCTGGGTTCGTCATGGCTGTGTTGAATGGTGTTCCGATACAGTCGCTATAGCCCAAAGGAAATCCTAGTTGTTCGGAACAGCAATTTGGATTGTTTTGAAATTGCATTACTGTACCGAGCGAAATTCCACCAAGTATAGCGCCTCAGTTTTTGGGTACGGAAATTGAATTCATTGTAGCCATACCCTTCCTAATCCGTTCTATTGTCTTACTAATTCAGGTACTAACCCTACCAATGTTACGACAAAGGTCAGGTTCTTCTAAGAAGTAGTATCCGCCAGGCTGCAAAAAGCTACACGCTTAGTCCAAAGGGTGCAGCTTTTTTTTGAACCCACATTCCGCAACTCAGCAGGCACAGAAAGCTAGACACTCTCATGATATATGACGACAATTGGGGGCGCCACCAACAAGATGTTACCGAAATGCTTGATTATGTTTTGAATTTTCTTACTGGCTTGGATCAGTAATTCGTTGATTAGAGCTTGTTTTTGCCTGCCATCAAGTCGAGGAGTTGGCGGCGTTTGACCTTTGTCTGTCTGTAGGGTTGAGTTTTGAGGTAGCGACGATGACGTGATAACGGCTGAAGGGGAAGGAACCGGAATTTACAAATTTGGTTGCGCTAAGACGGTTTATGTTGTGCTGGGATTCAAAAAAGTGATCGCTTAAACTGGTAGAGTTTGATTAGGAGAGTGCGATCGCATCCTTGAAATCTGGTGAGCCTGTAATTCCTGTCTGGTTAGATCAGATTCATCAAGGGGTAGCTAGTAAGCTGGTGAGTTAGGTGCGATCGCATTTATCAGGAATATTTTTTTCTTAATATTAAGTATTTTTTCATGGGTAAGCTAACTCTGCCACAACTGGAACGACATCTGTTTGCCGCCGCCGATATCCTGCGGGGCAATATGGATGCTTCGGAGTTCAAAGAGTATATTTTTGGGATGCTATTCCTCAAACGCGCTTCGGATGTGTTTGAGCAACGTTATGACCAAATTCTACAAGACAATCTGGTACGGGGACGCACGCCAGAAGATGCGAAAATGAGGGCGGAAAATCCCATCAGTTATCAAGAGGCTTTTTTTGTACCGGAAAAAACGCGATGGGCTTATATTCGCGATGAAGTACATGAAAAAGTAGCAGATGGATTGAATAAAGCTTTAGCAGATTTGGAAGATAAGAACCAAGCTTTAGCAGGAGTATTAGGTCACATTAATTTTAATCGTCAGGTGGGAAAGAGTCGGATTTCTGATTCTAAATTACGCGAATTAATTCAACATTTTAGTAAGTATCGATTGCGAAATGAAGATTTAGTGTTTCCCGATTTATTGGGTGCTGCTTATGAGTATTTGATAAAAGATTTTGCTGATTCTGCGGGGAAGAAAGGGGGCGAATTTTATACGCCGCGTGAAGTGGTGCAGTTGATGGTGAGGCTGATGAAACCACAAGCAGGGATGTCTGTTTATGACCCTTGTTGTGGTTCTGGAGGTATATTAATACTGGCAAAGCAATATGTTGAAGAGTGTGGTGGCGATGCCAGAAATTTAGCGCTTTACGGGCAGGATAATAACGGCGGTGTGTGGGCAATTTGTAAGATTAATATGCTGCTGCATGGGATTCGGGATGCGGATATTCACAATGATGATACGCTATTTAATCCCTTACATATTGAAGGCGGGGAACTCATGCGGTTTGACCGAGTAATTAGCAATCCGCCTTTTTCCCAAAACTACAGCCGTGAAGGGATGGCATTTCAGGGAAGGTTTACGCATGGGTTTTGTCCAGCAGACGGGAAAAAAGCAGATTTAATGTTTGCTCAACACATGATGGCGGTGCTAAAAGATAATGGGATGATGGCGACGGTAATGCCTCATGGGGTGCTGTTTCGGGGGGGTGAAGAAAAGAAAATTCGCGAGAGTTTGATTGACCAAGATCATTTAGAAGCGGTGATTGGTTTGCCGCCAAATTTATTTTATGGAACGGGGATTCCTGCTTGTATTTTAGTGATGCGTGGCAGTAAAGATGCGAAACCTGCGGCACGTAAAAATCAGGTATTATTTATTAATGCCGATGCGGAATATTATGCAGGTCGCGCTCAGAATTATTTGCGCCCCGAACATATTGAAAAGATTACCTGGGTGTTTGAAAATTTTAAGGCTTTACCGGGTTATTCGGCTGTGGTGACAAAGCAGGAATTAGCAGACAATGATTATAACTGCAATATTCGCCGCTATGCGGACAATGCGCCACCGCCAGAACCGCAGGATGTGAAAGCACATTTATTGGGAGGAATTCCTAAAGTTGAGGTAGAGGCAAAGCGTCCATTGTTAGAGGCGCATGGATTCGATCCAACTAGAATTTTAGTGGAGCATTGTTAATGGATTATTTAGATTTTATTGCCTCAATTACGGAAAGAGGGCAGATTAAAAATTTTATTGAATCTGATGCTGGCGTTGAACAACAAGAAGGTAAGCTTTATAGAACCCATTTGACATCTTTTCGCGATCGCCTCACAGCACTCGATCGCCCCAAAAGCTCTTTTTTGAGGTCGTTCGGTTTAAACGAGCGCCTGGGAAGGTTTTCAAGTTGGCTGTCCCCCCTAACCTAATGGTAGTAATGTAAAATTACCAGAAAAATACACGCTTTGCCGTCATGCCCTATTCTAGTAACCTCACGGATTGTGAATGGGAAATTCTTGAACCCCTACTGCATCAAATATTGCCCATTAAAAAGCAAACTCGGCCGCCAAACTGGACTAAAAGACAAATCTTGGATGGCATCTTCTATCAACTTAAAAATGGTTGCAATTGGGAAGATTTACCTAAAGACTTACCCCCTTACTCAACCGTATATTGGTATTATAAACAGTGGCGAGCGCAAGGAGTGCTTGAAGAACTGATGAGAGTCTTACATTCTCAAGTCCGCGAGCAGGTCAAAAAAAACCGAAATGGACTACGTTGATGATTATTGACTCACAAGCGGTAAAAAACACCTGTAATGCCAGTATTACATCAAAAGGATATTGTTTTTACAAATCTACAAATGGTATTAAAAGACATCTAGCCGTTGATACGCTTGGGTTTCCCTTCTTTACTCACTGTACAAAAGCCAATTTATCAGATGATGCGGGTTTGATTGAAATGTTGAGTAAAAACCTGGATTATTTCAAGTCTAAACCCGTTAATATCCCAAAAATAACGATTTTGCTCTGGGGGGGTGACAACCAGCCTGAAACCCAGAGGTGGTGAGGATTGAGCCAATGTGTGCTAAAAAAAGATAGGCAGCATAATTGTTACACGCTTGCCTATCCAAAAAATAATGATACCAACATTTTACCAGACTCATTTAAAAAAACAACTGACATCAGCTCAGTTTCTTGTAATGACAACTTTGCTATCTGTGATGCAATCAGAAAAACAAGTGAGATTAGAACGACTGGCACGGGTATTTCCTTACCCAATTACAACGGAAAGTCGGCGTAGAAAACTACAAAGATTTCTGGATTTACCAAACTTAACTATCTCATTAATTTGGTTCCCCTTAATTACTTATTGGTTGACCACTTATTGCCCTGTTGGTACTCGCTTATCAATCGCAATCGACCGCAGTCAATGGGGGTGTATTAATCTGTTTATGGTCAGCTTAATCTGGGAGCGAAGAGCAATTCCATTATACTGGTCATTGTTGCCAAAATTGGGAAGCAGCAACTTCGACGAACAAACTACAAATATACAGCAAGTTTTACCATTGTTTTCCCAATATAAAGTCATCGTTTTAGGAGACCGTGAATTTTGTTCGATCGACTTGGGAAACTGGCTGAAAGAAAAGGGTGTGTCTTTTTGTTTGAGACTGAAGAGGAATCTTTGTATCGAAACAGAACATTTAGTTTGGCAACGATTAGATGAATTAGGAATAGTCCCAGGAACCTCTTTATATTTTCAAGGTAAAAGAGTGAGGAAAACTCAGCCTACCACTGGATTTGATGTGGCTTGTAAGTGGAAAAGAAACTATGGGGCATGGAAGGTTGAGGAAGCGTGGTTTATTCTCACGGACTTAGGCTCATTGCGAGCAGCGCTCAATGCTTATAAGCAGCGGATGGGCATTGAAGAAATGTTCCGAGACTGTAAAACAGGAGGCTACGATATTGAAGGAACAAGCCTCAAAGGGAACCGACTTATTAACATGATTCTGCTCATGACACTGGCGTACACTTGGGCAATATTTCAAGGTAATGAACTGAAGAAAAAGCAGGTACAAGAATATGTATCTCGTCGCACAGAACCCAAGAAAAAATATCGCAGACGGAGTACATTTGGTGTTGGATTAGATGGAGAAAAGTGGGTTAATTATCTAGAAGAATATTCTTTGGAGGTGGAACAGTTAATGAAGTTAACTCCTTCTAAACGCCGCTTTTATCAACAAGGTATGCGGGCTGCAACCCTTATTCGGTCTATCTCCTAGGCCTCTTTGTCACCCCCCCAGCGATTTTGCTAGACCACGGATATCATCCCGAACATCTGACTATTGAATTGAAGAAAATTTATCCACAAATTATGACTAAAATCAAGTTTGAACTCTCAAAAAAACCCTCAAAACAAGAAAAGAAAACCCAGGGCAAATCGGGATTTGTTCCGGTTGTGGCAAGGTGGTGCGAATCGTTGGCTAGAAACTAAAGCCTGAAAGGGTTTGGAGGATTAGCCGCAAGGATTAGAACCTTGACAACTGAATGACCATGTAGGTGAGAAATAGTATCCTAGAACCCTCAAATCCTACCCCGCAGGTGCAGCGGTGAAAGCATCACCCCTACGGTAGCGAATAGTCATCAATCCGTAAAGCGGGGTGAAAAGGTGTGATTACTGACAGCCTAAGTTGGTAAAGCATTGAGCAAAGTACCCATGAGTAAAGCCCTGGCTTGAAGATGCAACTGAATCGTCGTCACACAAAACCAGCGAAATAAGGCTTAATGCGCTGGAGCCAAAAGGCAAAGGATAAGGAGTTGGCAAGTTGTCTATTGACCAACAAGCACTTCCAATAAACCCGGCGAACAGTATCACTCTAACGGTACACAGTATGGTCATTCGGAACGAGATAACCTCTCGTCTGCTCTCAGGTGGTCGAATACCTGAGTAGGTGCTAACCGTATGCAGCGAGCAGGAGAGATTAAGTCAGAAGCGAACGTCTAGGGTAATGCCCAGAATATGCAAACAGACTTACGATGATTTGGATGATAAAGTCCCAAGTAGTGAGTATATATGTCTAATACACAGTCTCAACAACTGATGGTGGAATGGCATTCTATTAACTGGCGTAAGCTAGAGCGTAGCGTGTATAAGCTCCAAAAGAGAATTTATCAAGCCTCTGCCCGTGGTGATGTGAAAGCATATCGCAGACTCCAAAAGACGCTGATGAAGTCATGGTCAGCAAGAGCTTTAGCGGTTCGTAGAGTTACCCAGGATAACCAAGGGAGTGCGGCTCGTTGACGCGCCTTGCGAGAAATCCGAAAGCGTCACACCTGCTGAAAGCAGGTCAATAGGGAAGGGTGGCAACACTCGAAACCGAGATAACTTAGTTTCCGTGGAGGTGAAAGTCCTCCTTCTGTAAGTGTCCAGATAACAGCATCACCCCCAGCTATGGAGAGGGTAGCACCGCCAGAACTGAAGCGGGGTGAAAACCGGATAAGCTACCAGCCTGAAATGTAGTGAAACCGGGAGCATCTGGGGCAGAACAGCGAAAGCGAACTCTCGTACAAACCGTCGTCATTGTCAACTTGCGGAATAAGGCTAATACGCAGGGAGCGAAATAGGCTCACGGGAACGGTAGATCCCACATTCCGCAGGTGGGATCGCGGGAGCGAGTATTTTTAAAAGATGAGCAAAATTGAAGCGTCTGATATTAGAGTACAGGATCTTGACCACTGCGGTCTAATTGCTGGCATCTGTGATTCCATGGGATTAGTTGAACAACTCGATCGACTGCTGGGTACTCACCCACAAGAAATCGTCACTCCCGGTCAAGCCATCAAAGCAATGATTTTGAATGGGTTGGGATTTGTCAGCGCCCCCCTGTACCTGTTGGAAAATTTTTTTGTCGGTAAGGCCACAGAACACTTGTTGGGAGAGGGTATCAGACCAGAACACTTAAATGATGACAGACTCGGGCGTGTTCTGGACAAAATGTACGCTTTTGGTCTGACAGAACTCTTCGTGACAGTGGCACTGTCAGCAGCACGTCATTTTGGCGTAGATATGCACAGCCTGCATCTAGATTCGAGTTCCCTCCACGTTGATGGCGATTACCTCAGCAATGAAGATGACACCGCAGAACCAGGTACAATTCACATCACCCACGGCTATTCCAGAGATCACCGCCCAGATTTAAAGCAATTCATGGTAGACCTCATGTGCAGTGGGGACGGAGATATCCCTTTGTACTTGAGAGTGGGAGACGGAAATGAAACCGACTCCGCCATATTTGCCCGACTGATTCTGGAATTCAAGCAGCAATGGGATGTCGATGCACTGTTTGTCGCTGACGCCGCCCTCTACACTGCGGATAACCTGCAACAAATGGCACAGTTGAGATGGGTATCCAGAGTACCAGCAACCTTAAAGTGTGCCAAGGACTTGTTGCAAAACATCCATCCCGATGCCTTCGTCCCCAGTTCCCTGGCAGGGTATCAGATAGCAGCTTGCTGCAATTGTTATGCCTCCATTCCACAACGATGGCTGGTGGTGAAGAGTCAGGCGCGGTTAGAATCAGACCTCAAACAATTGGAGAAACGCCTTGCAAAACATGAAGCAAAAGCCCGTGCCGCCCTCCAGCAATTGCAGAGTCAAAAGTTTGCTTGCCAGCCAGATGCCCTAACTGCTGCTGCTTTATTTTCGCAACAATTACCCTACCATCAATTGCAAGACTTACAAACGATCGAAATCATAGAACACAAAAAACGCGGCAGACCCAGCAAAAATGCCGTCGGCGAGAAATCTTATCAAATTAGAGCGGTACTTGCCCCGAAAGATAGCGTCATTGACACCGAAAGGCAACGTGCTGGATTGTTTCTGTTGGCGACCAATGTGTTAGACGAGCAAGTATTGAGTAACGACCAAATTCTCCAAGAATACAAAGCACAACAATCAACGGAGAGAGGTTTTCGATTTCTTAAAGACCCCTTATTTTTTACTTCGAGCGTTTTTCTGAAAACTCCCGAGCGAGTAGCTGCGCTAGCTGCGGTTATGGGTTTGTGCTTGTTAGTATATAGTTTAGGTCAACGCGCGCTACGTTTGGCTCTCGAACGCGCCAAACAAACCATTGATAACCAAGTCGGCAAACCGACAGCCAAACCCACGCTGCGATGGGTGTTTCAATGTTTCATGTCAATTCATTTGTTGACGGTTAATGGCGTCAGACAAATTACCAACCTGACTCAAGAACGCTTGTGGATTCTCCAATTCTTTGGCGCTCCTTGTCGCAAATATTACCTGCTTTCTTGAGATCGCTCGCGCGCTGGAATTGGGACGAACTCCCCAACGGTTGGCGCTAAGCGTATCGCGAGGAAAAATCTAGTAAAATGAGATAGTTTGCGACGCATCCTAGCTAAGGCAAGAGCCAACGATTGTGTTGCCCATCAGGTGCGATAGTTAGACTTTTATCTAATACGATCTCTCCCAATATCTGGTCAGTCACAAGTGCTGTAAATGTCAGAATTTTCCACCATTTTCCTATACCTCAACCGGACACTAGAAATGCTCAATATTGCCTCTTATTTTTGCGGGTTCGGTGGCCCAATCTTTGAAAAATACTCGCTCGCGCGATCGCACCTGCGGAATGTGGGTCTTATTTTTGCGGGTTCGGTGGCCCAATCTTTGAAAAATACTCGCTCGCGCGATCGCACCTGCGGAATGTGGGGTCAAAGTTGGAAGGTGGGGTTGGGGTTGGGTCAACTTTTCGGTACATGAACGAAAGTGCTGCTGTGCATGGCTTTTGACTAATTTTAGCTCATAGTCTTACACGTTGTCTACGCCGAACGCGAGTCAAAGTCTTTTGAGGTAAGGGTTTTAGGCTTATTCAGCAAGCCCTACTTACCGAGGATGTGACCGGACTAGTATTAGTCTTTTACGCAGGGGTAGAGGGTATGAATCCTCTAGGGAAGTAGGCTTCCCATACTAAACGACCATTCCAGGTCGCCCTCACTCACAACGAATCGCACAGGTGGATTTAGTGGATGCAATTATTGAGGGACTTGAGAACAGAGGGAAGAAAGGAGGTTACGCTGTAGAGCATTTTAGGTTTAATCAGGTTAAGCTACTTAGAGGCGTAATGGCGTAATAAGCAGCAGCAAATTGAACAATTTGTTCAATGTATGAGGTCATATCGGGTAGATACTTTCGGATCGCCTCTTCTATGGCATCACGAAAAGTAGCGAAGTCACTGCGAATATAGGGGTAAATGTAAGGCTCCAGTCGTTGGATTAAATCGTAGTTACTCGCGATTTCTAGACTAGTCAAGTCATTCTCTAACTCGGCGATCGGGAGCAGGTCGTTCACTGCCTCAGAAGATAAAACTCGGCTAACGAAGGTGACGCGGTGCATGACTCGCCAACAGGGAGGCTTTTTACTGTTTCCCACAGCCTGTTTCAAGGCTACAGCATTGGGATCTTTGCTATTAAGCCATGTGTGGTCTACTACTTTGCCAAAGAGATCTTCATAGTGGTCGTTACTGGGTTGGAGGTAGAAGGTCATGAAGCGGTAAGCATCAACCTTACCAACTTGCTGTATCGGTTTTCCAGCGTCGTTATACAGCGGAATTGGCTTGCTACCATCGCTGCCCGCTTCATAGGCCTCCAGATCGAGCGGGATAGATAAACCCAGCCTTAACTCGAAGCTCTGTTTCGCTTCTGAAGTTTTACTTTTAGTCAGACTTAACCCACTACCAGTTAGTCCGCCTACCGCTCCTTTCATAAGGATGGGAAGAAAATTCATTTCTATATCAAATGCGCCACCTTGCATAGTATTAGAACTGAATGAGCCACCATAGGTTTCAGAGATCGTCCCACTGACCTGATTGGTTTCCTGGTACAAACCACCACTAGCCGTCCAGACGTAGGTGTTAACAATATCCCTACGAGAGTATTTATCAACTAGATCGGTGTCTTTGAACGACTCCTGCGCTTCTTTTTCAGCTTTTTTGATGTTGGACAAAGGCATAAATGAACCCGCCATTCCACCCGCCGCCGCTATAAGAGGAATTGCTGGGAGAACTATAGTAGAGGCTAGAGTAGAGGCACTCAAGCTAGGTGCCGATCCTACACCTCCTAAAATCTGGGCAAGCTTGGTGATAGCAATAGCAGCTAAGCTAGGCCCTCCACCTACTATACCCGCTATACCCCCTACTCCAGCAGCAGCCCCCATTGATCCTCCCAAAGCAGCCGCTACATGTTGTTCTGTTTTCGTTGTAAACGTGTACCGGAACTGTTGATAGTAGGTTTTAAGCTCTGCCTCCTGCCGCTCAATGCGTTTTTTCAGCGCATAAGCTTCTTTGGGTTTGTAATAGCTATACTCACCGTTACTAAGGGTTTGAGGGTAACATGCATCAGTCACTATATTGCCATTCTCATCCGCGCCCACTTTGCCATCAAGGGTTCCCTGCTTCGTGTAAAGAGGATTGATCTGAAACGTAATCAAATTCACATCTTCAGGAATGTTGGGATTAGGGATCATTTGATAGCTAACTAGAGCGTGGTTATGGGCCAAACGTAGGGCATACAGATCAGCAACCTTGGATTTGACAACCGCTAAACCATTGTTTTCGGGAATAAACCGAAGATTCGGGTCAGCAGGATCATGGTTCTCCCATGCACCTTTCAAACCGAGACGAGTTGACTTGTTAGTAATTAGAGCACTACTGAGTCCAGCCTTTAATGAGAAGGCATCACTGCTATCTAATTTGGTCTTGTAGGCACCCCCCATCTTTACTTTAATCTTAGAGGCTATACCTATGCCAAAAAGTGCCAAAACCGCCTGCATTTCGCCATCTACTCCAGCCTTAGCTTCGGATTCAAAGGAATTTTTAGTTGCTTTGTCGGCGGATGTTGAGTAGGAATAGGTTTGAGAATCAGCTTCAATCAGATTGATCGAAGCGGAGTTGAAATAACTGAAGGTGATTGCTTTGGCTCCCAAAGTCAGATTTTCGGATGGTACCGGGGGTGCTCCCTCAATGTAGCCCACCACGGTTGGTTCGTACTGAACTTGAGAGACCCATTCCTGAATCAAGTTACCCACCTTGTAACCCGCCAAAAAGTTCCACTGTCCCCGTGCGTCAATGAAGCTATAGAAGCGTTTCATCACGCCTTGCAGGTTGCCATCATTATCGACTTCCAGTTCGCCGTATTCCTCGACTGCTGGAGTGCTGCTGATCTTTTCGCGATAATTCTTTTCGCGATAATCTGCTGCAGCGGGGTCGGGAATTGGGGTCACTAGTGGAAGATCGTCGCCGATAGGGGCAGTTGATAATCTGAAGATGGGATGGGATGGATTGCTCGAACTGTAAGGGAGATGGTTGCCGTTAAATGAGGCATCCGAAATTCTCTGGTTGGTCTCATCCTGTAACTGAACTTGGTAATAGGCAATCAGGTGTTCTTTCTCGCCTTTTAAGCGATCAAACAAATTATCTAGAATTTGCTCGTGAGTCCGAACCGTTTGCCAAACTCGGACTTCATCCATTTTCCCTGAGAAATAATTCTGAGGCAAACCTCCCGTTATGACAGCCCCCAAAGTTGCTTGTGGATCAGCAGTTGAGGAGATAGGCTCTAGATCTCTCCATGCTGGAAAAGAAGTACCATTGATGTAGAAAGAACAGACCGGCGTATCAGGATTAGGGTCTTTCACCCAACTAACTTGACCATCAAACCGGGCATGGTTATCTCCCCTCGCATCCAGAGCAACCCGTCCTTCACGCTCATTCATTGCCCACCAAGCCATGATTCCGCTAGAAGGGGCTACTTGACCCAAGTGTTCGGGTTTTAGACATTCCTCATAGAGACGGATTTCGCTCAACACCCCCTTGAAGTCCTGACCAATGATTACGGGTTTGTTATTCGTTAAGAGCCTTTTGCTTAACGGCAAGTCTTTTGCTTGTCCTACCTGTTCTCCATTGAGGTAGAGAGTGATAGTACATAGCTGGTTTGAGTCCTCGCCTTTCAGTCCTGATAATTGATTCTGTAACTGATTGAGTTGTTCTCGTAATGCGTGCCAATCTGGTTGATCTCCTTGATCAGGTTGATCAGGTTTTGCGCTTGCGAGACTATCAACGGTGCTTTCTTGACTGGGTTTTAGTTCGCGCACCACTGCCAGCTTAGAAAAGGCTGTAGCGGTAATCGCTTTGTTCGAGGTGCAAGAGAATTTGTTGCCATCCACATCGAAAAATGTAAAAGTGAACCCACCATCCTTGTCTAGGGAAAGTTTGTAGGGGCTGTGTATACCCTGAGCGTTAAGCAATCCTTCTTCCTTATGCTTCACGATTAAGGTTGAGTCTTGCAAACTATCTAGCTGCAAAAATACCTCAATGGTTAACTTATCAATTAGATCAAGAGCACTGGTTTCATTGGTTCGTAGCTTGCCACCACTAAATCTCAAGCCGTAGGTCTGACGGTAAGAAGCAGCTAAATGAGTCCAATCATCTATTGGTATGCTAGAAGATCCGGTGTAGCGATTCTCGCCAAAGATTGCTGCTATGTAGACATGTTCAGTGTCTTTGCATACGACTGATTCTGGGTTTGTAATACTCCCATCATTTTTCCTAGGCGACAGATCTTTTATAGTGCCAGTTGTCAAATCACTAGGGCTAAAAATCCATGATCCTCTCAAGTTTGCCAAGGACGGGTCAGTGTTTTTATCTTCTAAGAAGCAGTACATATTGTCACGGATCTGCTTTGGAGTCAGGATACAATTCCAAATACGAACATTTTGTAGACCTCCTCGGAACTCATACCCTCCTTGTGCTTTCGCACCGAGCACATGAACGAAAAATGGGCCAGTGATGAGCACCGGATTAACGGAAATTATGGCAAATGGGGCTGTCGGTACCAAATTAATACTAGAAACCTTCTGTCCGTCTATGTAGACATCCGCACGATAGCGTTTCAAACTATTACCGATTGTGGGATCAGGTCCAACAAAACTAATAGCGATGTGATGCCATTTAGAAGTTAATTGCTTCTCTGCAGGAATAGCAGCAGTATATTTTATTTCTGGAGCGCCAACGGATTCAGCAGCTACGAGTACAGATATCGTCCATCTTTGAGGATTAGTATCAGGAATAGGCTCTAGAGCAATCCCCAAGTTTGCGTAATTTCCTATAGAGGGAACAGGGTCAGACAATAAATAATTGTCAATTGATGAGTTTGGTAAATCATGTATGTGCTTCCTCGCTCCTCCCAATACATGCTCGACTGAACCGCTTTGAGAGATTGGGTAAACCCAAGCTTCAACTCCGAAGGGTCTAAAATCCCCACCACCCAGAATAACTGGCTTATCTAGCTGGACATACGCCTTGGCTTTTTTTTCGTCTTTGTTGAATTGCAGATAGAAGTCATTCAACCTGTCTTTCAATCCTAGTTGGTACTGAGTTAAGTCTAAGGAGTTCTTTGTTGACTCATTTGTTAGCTCAGTATTTGCACAAATAATGGATGCATCTTTACGTTTGTCGAGGGATACCCAAGCCTCCAGAGTGATACAACCTGTTGGACTAGCAAACCGAGGGATTTTGAATTTAGTTTCCTCACTGGGCTGTAGGGAGACGTATTGCTTTACTCCATCAAATGTCAACATAGAATCAGGCGAGGGTATTGCCCACTTCGCAGGTACACCTAACTGAGCCGACTCAGGACGGAAAGTACCGTTTTGCACCTTCTTGTCGCCAATGGCGTTTCCTAGCATCATTACTTCGACGAGTAATGATGCGGTTGAGGTAACTGGTATAACCACTCCGTTTTGGTAAATCTTTCGTAAGTCTACAAAATGATCGGGATTCATCCCGTTTAGTGTTTTACAGAAATCGTCTATCTGGCGCGGGACAGATGACCATACTTCCATGATCCAAGGCGACGAAACCGTCACCTTACACACATCTTGGCGATCATCCTCAATCTTGATTTGGATTTCATTCAATCCTTTGCTACTAGAGCGGGATAATGCTTGAGCGTTACTACCGCTACTAAGGGGGAGAGAGATTTGAGCACGGCTTGTCTCCAAAGAGTAGCGGAGAGAGTAGAAGTTACCATCTTTGCCACGGTAGTAAAGTACAACATGACCAGAAGCACTCTCCATGAGGCAAGGACGACTGCAGGAGTCGATCTGTTGATTAGCTAATACCGCCCCTTGCAAGCTCAGTCCGTTAGAATCCACATGTACTATAGAAAGCGGTATACCAGAGTATGTGGAGAGATTTCGATAATCTCTCTCTAATTGTTCAAGTAAGTGCTTAGCTAGGTCAATATCCTGATCTTGCTGACTTTCAATCTCATTAATCTTTTTAGCAAGGTCACGTAACTTTTGGATCTGTTCACCGCCGCTCCAGATGTCAAATCCTATCCCAGAGAAATTAGTTCCTAAATGGAAATTTAGATTGGATAGCACTTGATTGAGTTGGTCAGTTATCTGTTGGTCATTACCCGAAAAGCCAAGGGTGAGGAGTTCTTGCTGAATTTCGATCGGTAGATGATGTTCATATAGGAAGTCGGGATTGTGAGTGAGTTCACCCAAAATATTGATCAAACTTTCAAAATCAGTTGAACTGACTTTTGAAGAGGTGCCATCTGACGATCCTCTTCTCCCTGACGATAATGCACTCTGTAAGCGTTGAATCTCCTCCTCCATTTTGCCGATGAAGTCTTTAACAGCTTGAAGGTAGGAACTTGACGATTGCACAGAGTTGTTCAACCGCATCAAAAAACTCTGCAATGTTTCATCTTGAATATTGTCTACACTCGGTAACTTAGCGATACCCTCTTTGATTTGAGCGTCTAATTTCGCCAAATCTTGAGCAACTTGAGCAATATTAATATTCCCCAAGCTAATGTCTGGGATATTTACATAGGTAGGAAACTGAACCAGCTTACCATCACGGCCAATCCCGAAATCGAGTATTGCAATTTCTTTGATTTCTTCGTTGATATTAGACTGTATTCCCAATGCCAACATGACCCGAGCATCTTGCTTGAAGCTTTGATTTCGGCTATTGGCACCTGAACTAGTCGTCACCTGCTCGTGGTAGAGAGTTGCGGTATAAAATGGACTGATAATACCTCTATGAGAATCAGGGTGTTCTTGGATCTTAGCTCCATCCTCAACCCACTTAATAATCTTATCAAGTAAATTATCAAGTAAATCTTTGCCAAACCTACTACCATAGTATGCAGCAAAATCAATAGGTGGCTCTTTACCAGTAAAGTCGTTAAGTCTTGTACCTTTGCCTTCGTTGAATTTCCAGTAGCCAACCAACCCTTCCTCGTTACCCACCAGTTGGTAACGAAAATCATTTTGAATGGACTGAGAGGGGCGAGGATAATTCCAAAATCTGAGTTCGTTTACAACAATTCTGCGAGATAATTTATTATTGTAAACTTCAGTGTCGACAAAGTTACTAGGATCACTTGTAAAATGCGAAGTTTCCCCGATTCCTGTATATCCAAACAATACACTTTTAACAATTAAGTCTTGAAGCGTCGTTCCACCGAGATCAATCTCGCAATCCGGCAGAAGCGAATAGCCATCCAGATAAACTTGGATCTTCAGTTTTTGCCTATCGCTAGCAGAGGTTGGATGTGGCTCACAGGAAAAAGCAAGATGATGGAATTTTTGAGCAACGCAGGGTAAACCTACCACTACCACTGAATCGCTTAGTCTCTCGATATATGCTTCATCTGAGGACACAAACACGAGAGACAGCCCAATCCTTTCTTCATCCTGGGTGTATCCGACTACCACGTTTAACCAAGCAGCAGGCCATAGTTGTTGGTCGTTAACGAAGGGAGGTTTTACCCAAACTTCGAGAGTAAATCCTGGAAGGAGCTTGAGATCGTTGGGAGCGACAACTGGAAGACTCAACTTTTCATATTTGTTAAAGAGAAGTGATAGCGCCGATTCCCTGCGCCCTGTAGAAAGCCGCGGATCAATAGCAAACCTACTGCGGTCAACTCCAGAGTGTTTACGAATCTCAACGCCGTTCCTAACCCACCTAGCTTTACTGCCAAGGGAGTCTATATCAGTAAACAGCTTATTATGCGTAAAGTCGTTAAGTCTTGTACCTTCTCCTTCATTGAATCTCCAATACCCGACCAACCTTTCTTCGTTACCCACCAGTTGGTAACGAAAATCATTTTCAATGGCATGGGAGGGGCGAGGATAATCCCAAAGTCTGAGTTCGTTTACGAAAATTCCTCTAATAGAATTTTCATCTTCTTCCACAGTGTTAAAAGGATTAAAACTTACCTCCTTAATGCTTGTTATTTGATAAGAAATATCAAGGATTTTCTCTAATTCTAAAATGCCATTTAGATAGACTAGGCAGCGTAGACTATGAGAGGATGCTATTGATTCTACAGAAAGAGTGACATGGTGGAATCTAGGATCAACAGATAAGTAAATATTAAAGCTAAGGCTATCGCCATCATTCGCTCCTTCCAAGCGCGTAGAGTCAGCGTAGACGAAGGAAAACCGCAAATCACCTCTTGCATTTCCTGGTTCGCCGACTAAAACGTTTAACCAACGGAAAATATCTGATTTGAGATCAGCGTTGGGAAATTTTACCCATAGTTCGAGAGTAAACCCTTGAGACAAATTAAGAGCTTGGGGAATGGGGAGAGCCAAATGAGTTTGATCATCAAGCATTAGTAATAGTGCCGATTGTATCTGCCCCCGCTCGTCTAGAGGGATCAACGGTTGCTTTGTAAAGGGGCAAAGACCGGGTTTTCTCTCTACTACCGATTCCCGATACTTTGGGTCGGGACTGGTGTATAGAATCGTCCCCTCAGTGTTGAACAGTCCTTCATCCGATCGTTCCACGCTGTAGCTGTTCAAGAAGCTCATGATTTGAGGTTGCTCTTTCTCTCGGATGAAGAACTGCCAACGTTTGAGATCAGCAATTTCCGTCGGTAGCAACATGGCAAAGAAGGAGCCTTCCTCAACCTTACCTAGAAACTTGAGCACTTGGGTTGGCTCGTAGAAAAGACTGTTGTTCATATCCTTACTAGCAAGCACATCATGACCATTAAGAGGGATGAACTTGTTCCGGCTGCGTTGATAGCGCACTTCAGGCTTGGCAACGAGAAGTTTAGTTTTCGTGTTTCCGTTTTCTCCTTCCGCGCCTGTGAGGATGAAGCGATCGACCAAGAGATTGCTATCTACGATCGGAACCTTGTTTTGGTTTCGATCCAGTTCGAGGTCGGCACTATTTGGATTGGCGGTAGCTTGTTTCCCCTTCCGGGTCACGAAAATTGCCCCCTTGTCATTTTGAGCGATCGATTGACGGAATAAATAAATGTAGCTCCCGTCTGAGAAGACTTGGAAAGGTATATCATCCGCAGTTAATGAAGCAGTACTTGAACGGTAGGTGTCGATCCGCTCTTCCTCAATCCATTCATCAGTAGATTCTTGGTCTTCATTCGTCTTGAACCGAGGCATCGAGATGGCACCACTAATGCCGTACCCTACCCAAGTGACTTCTGAACCGAAACTCAATTCCGCTGGGGATGACGATAAGCAGTTAATATCGAATACCGGAGCCTCATTAGTCGAGGAGGTGTCGTGTCGGTCGGTGTCTAAAATAGCATAATAAATCCGCCCTGACTGCAATGTCCCGCCTTCGCCTTTGGTGTACCCCATAGCAAACGCGATAACTGTACCATCGTGTTTGATGGTGGTGGGATACTTGTAGGTTCGATTGACATCATCGGTATGTTTTCGCAGGTTGAAATAGTAGTTAACTGCCATATTGGTTCCTTAAGCGTACATTCACCAAACAATTTCACTATTTATTATTCAATTGTTTAGCTCAACGAGAAATAGATAAAGTTGGTATGTTTGTGTAAAGTTATATTGCTGCTATCCTCTCAATGCACAATTAGTTACTTTTGTCAATATACTAAATTGGCTAATTAATGTGCCAACTAGAGCAGGACTTACGCAACTGTCACAAGTGCTCAAGGCATCATGCACCAAAAAATTAGACGAGCAACATTTCAGGACTTACGCAACTGGCACACGGTGATGAGTACGATCGCCCGCTCAAACAGGCCGCTAGTTGAGTGCGATCGGCACGGGCGTGAGTCCTCCCAGGCTTTTGGCAATCGATCGTGCAACAAGATTTATCCCACATTTCGCACCCCCAAGGGGCAGCGTACGCGGATTGAGGGGGTAAAAGTGAATTATCCGAGATAATAGTGAGTAAAAACACCCAAAATATCTGTGCCACGATCGCATCACCCAGTTAGGAATCCCTAAAAATTGATGTGAGGCGTGAATTAAATCTTCTTAACCCATAAAAAGTCAAAAATCAGACTATTACTAACTATTAATTCCCAGCATATATTTTCAGCAATGTGACTATTAGACATCACTGATGAATCAACAATTAATTAAATTTAAGTCAGCTTTACGCATCAAGTGATTGACTTCATTTCACAGCAAGAAATAATAAGACAGACAGGTGACTGTCATTTGTGACAAGTTAAGAAAAAGTGCAAATTGTCAAGGGGGTCAACCAAACAAGGTAAAATAGGATGAAACCTTTACCGGGCAAGCAGTTGAGCCATAGTTGAACCAGTTATGATTCGCAAAAAAAGAATTAACCGAGATCATGCAAAGAAAAAAAATAGTCCCCAAATAGAAAATGAAGCGATTGCGAATCACCTGGAAGATTTATTAATTCCAGCAATGGCTGCCCAAAAAAGTTTTTATCGCCAACTAAATTTAAGAGATAGGATTCTGACACTACCATTAATGATGGCAGCAATATTAAGTCTTTTATGGCGAGACGTAGCAGGAGTAACAGAATTAACCAGATTATTAAATAGAGAGGGATTTTTATGGTGTGAGCCGCAAGAGATTAGTCAACAAGCATTATCGCTGAGATTTTTAACTTTTCCCGCAATTTTATTTGAAAAAGTATTTAAAGAGTTATTACCTCATTTTCGCCGAAAATGGTTAACAAGAAAATCAAGACCACTACCAGATAGCGTACAATTTGCCTTAAAAAACTTTGAAAATATCTGGATAGCTGATGGCTCAACATTAGAAGCATTATTTAAGAAACTACAAAGTTTATCAGATGTGCCAACTGGTCAATTAGCCGGAAAAATGGGAGTAATTATCGACCTAGTAACTCATCTTCCCGAAGAAATTTGGTTTTGGACAAATCCCAAACAAGCAGATACTCATTGGGAAGAAGATTTACTAAAAATAGTAAAGCCAAAAACCTTGCTGTTATTGGATCGAGGCTTCTATCACTTCGCTTTTTGGCAACAACTCATCGACCAAGAAATTGGATTTATCACTCGAATAAAGAAAGGTGCATCCTATCAAGTGGAGCGGGTATTAACCAATACTTATGATGTCAAAGACCAGATAATTAAAATAGGTGCAGGCACAAAAAAGACACCAGCTTTGACTATAAGATTAGTACAGATTCGCTCCAAAAATTCCTGGCGTTCTTATCTGACAAGTGTCCGAGAACCCGAAATATTGCCCCCCTATGTAGTAGCAGATTTATATCAAAGACGCTGGCGAATTGAAGACGCATTTTGTACAGTAAAAAGATTATTAAATCTCAGCTATTTATGGACAGGTTCATTAAACGGAATCAAGCTCCAAATCTGGGCTACTTGGCTATTTTATGCGGTTTTAGTAGATTTAGGAGATGCGGTTGCAGATGAATTAGGAGTACCACTTGAACGTATTTCTTTAGAAATGATTTATCGGGGGATGTATCATTTTTCCGTAGCATATCAAAAAGGATTAGCTTCGGATCTGGTTAAGTATTTTGCCGCCGAGAGAAATCAAGATTTAGGGATTGTTAAGCGACGACGAAAACCTCATGTCAGGCTAATTATTTCTCCTTTCCCTGGAACTCAAAGAAGTCCAGAACAATTTTTTTTCAATAATAAAGGAACAAATGGAGTCATATTTTAATTGGGTCAACAGGTAAAAACTGAGTAAAATTACTCATTGACAATAGTGCTTTTAGCTTAACTTGTGAGTAATGGGTGACTGTCAACAAATTTAATATGGACAACCGTTCGGATGTCAAATTAGAAACTTGCTGAATTCCTTGAATACAAACGGCATGAATCGATTGAAAACTTTGTCAGATCCAGCGTAAAGTAGGTCGATTTGTTCCTTGGCCCAACTGATTTTTTACGGTCGAATTTGTGAGTTGCAAGTTGTGACGGAGTAACCTTTGACCTAAAGTATAAACCAACAAACACAAACCCATTACCAAAGTTAAAGCCTCTATTCTTTCTGGGGACTTCAGAAACACGCTATCCGTAAAAAATAGCGGGTCTTTCAGGAACCCAAACCCTCTCTCTGCCGCCTGCTGTTCCTTGTATTTCACAATCATTTCATCAGGATTTAATTGCTCTGCATCCAGCACATTTGTAGCTAAGATAAATCTGCCACTAGCTTTGGTTATGCAGGCGATCGCACGCTTCATCTAATTCCTGTTTTGCTTCAACTTTAAATATCAAGCTAGAGCTAGATTTGTCGTGATAAATTGTCGAATTAGTAGCTGGTTTGGCTGTCGCTTCTCTGCTGCTAATTTGGGTTAAATTATGATATTTTAGTTGTTTGGATAAACGATTAGCTGCTGAATAGGCATCCGCTGAACAAGCGAATTCAATATTTGATAACTCTCGCAATTTCTTCTGGGATTCAACTTCAGCTTTTTTGAGGTTTTTTGCTAATTTACGTTGGTCAGCATCACGACGCAAACTGCTCTCTACTACTAACCATCTTTGTGTAATTCCACCATAATTACTTTTGTGTTCCGACCAACTATATCCCGTCACTAAACTTTCATGAAATTCTGATTCATCTAATTGAGATACCAGTTGCTGCGATTGTTTTAGGCTGAGGGGGACACGAGTTAACCATCTTAAATTGGTTAACATTTCGCTCATTTGGAGCGGTATATAATGCACCCGAAGCTACCATTAAACTGTCGAGATTTAATTGTTTTTTAAACTCTTGACAAATTGAGGCGAATACTGCATGATCTGATTCGTTTCCCGAAGCTACTCGTAAAAATAGTGGCACATCTCCATCTCCACTACAAATCAGATGCTTTCTGCATGGGCTGCTGAATCCTGATTTGAGCGTTCATCGCGATCGCCAGTTTACACTATTTTTGGTGATGATTGGTTACACAAGAGCGAGCGCAATTAACGCATTTTGGTCAGGCGATCGGGTTACGGATACGTAATAAACTTGGTTTTTTACCGTTAGCGCAGCCCTCGCAGAGGATCGCAATTTTAACTGGTATCAGATTTAACTCACGCCCTCACTTCTGTTGTCAGGAATTTTTAATTAGGTGATGCGAGCGCGACCAAAATTATTGAGTATTTTTACTCACGCTTGGTCTCGGATAATTCACTTTTACCCCCTCAATCCGCGTACGCTGCCCCTTGAGGGTGCGAAATGTGGGTTAAATCTGATGCTCTCACGTCAATTTTTAGCAATGGACAACTCAATGCTCTTACAGAGATATTAGAGTATGTATACTCACTATTTTCTTTCCTGATTCACTTTTATCCGCTCAATTCCTGTGTGTGCCAGTTCAAACTATTTTCCTTGGATTCAACGGCGGCAGGTGCTGCTGCGGGTGTTTCTGGCTCGGGGGCTGATGGCACGGGCACTGCAACTGTTGGTGTTGGCGCTGCTGGTGGAGCTGCGGTTTCCGGTGTTGGCAGTGGCGGTGGCGGTGCGGTTTCGGGTACGGGCGGTGTTGGTGCAGCGGACAGTGTTGTTGCTGTTACTGCGGTAATGAGTAATGAGTAATGGGTAATGGGTAATGAGTAATGAGCAATGAGCAAGTCCAAACATTCAAATATTTAACCATCTAGACATTCAGATGTTTAAACTGTAAAATCTAATTGATCAACTCAGGACTAAACCCATAACTGCACCGCCAACTCAAATCCGCAGCAGCGCAGTCAGGTCAGGAAATGAGCTCCCTGGTGGAAAAGTCCGTAGCTCAATACCTCCAGCAGTTCGATCCCGATGGAGACATCTAAATGTTTGGATGTTTGAATGTTTAAGCATTTGACTTGACTCCCCCCTGTAAAAAACTCAAAACTTTCTTGTTGTGCGATTCCCAATCCTTTTTGAGCTGCCCCCGCACGAATGGTCTACCTGTTAGGGATTATTGCCCGTTGAGCGTGACAACCGGAGCGAGTCAGACCCCATCTCTGTTTTCAATCGAGCTCGCGAGGGAAAAGAAAACTCGACCCCCTAACTGGACTAAAAGAGAAATCTTGAACGGCATCTTCGCTTCAACTCAAAAATGGTGGCAATTGGGCTTCCTTACCTAAAGATTTACCCCCCTACTCAACCGTATATTGGCATTACAAGCATTGGCGAGAACTCCGAGTGCGCCGAAGTTATGATGAGAGTCTTACATTCTCAAGTACGATCGCCTGCGTCAAAAAAACCCCAAATGGACTACGTTGATGATGATCGACTCACTATTGGGTAAAAAACACCTGTAATGCTAGTATTGCATCGCTCATGATATTGTTTCTACAAGTCAACAAATGGTATTAAAAGGCATTTAGCTGTTGTTCCGCTTGGGTTTCCCGAATTTACCCACTGCACTCCTAGCAAATTTATCTTCTGGATGCTGGTTTGCCAATCGATGTTGAGTAAAAACATCGATTACTTCAAGTCTAAACCCGTAAATATTCCCTATCAAAGCCGATCGCCACATCAAAGCCGATCGCCACATCAAAGCCGATCGCCACATCAAAGCCGATCGTGTCCTTGGCATCCTGACTCATTTTACCTACGAAAATTCATGCTAAAATCAATAATTAACCATTGAAACCCCTGAGTAAATATGTCCTGCAAACTATGTGGATTATTGCCAGTATTTACGCTCGCACTCAAACCAACTACACCTTAACAAATTTAGCGGAGCATCTGCCCAAAAACTAATGGCAATGATTGATAATTTGGGGAAAATTTATTATTTCCCTTTAAAAAAGAATCGGTTGGTGGATGATACACAGTGATACGCTTGACACTTGTTTAACAGAAAAGTCAATATTTTTTGAGCAATAAAGTTTTTAATTGCACGGACGATCGCTCTTCATGAGAGCCAACGCGAGATCCCTTTTTCGGCACACTATATGTATTGGAGTTTAGACTAAGCACAAATTGACTCAGCATGAGCTGAGTGGAAAAAATGGTTAATCACCGAGAGGTTCTCAAGGTTAACTTACGAATTTTGTGGATTTTTGGAACCGACCTTTACCCTTTTTGACCACAGGATAGCGGCATCTTCGGGTGCGAGGTTTTCCCGTTTGCCATCCATCCGAGTTTCCTCGACGTTTGGGAGCAACAGTGGGAGTCCCAATCTTGATTAAAAGTGGAAGCATTGATTGTGCAACCCTTCCAGGGGTTAATTCAGGCAGAGACTTTTGCCAGGGCAAACGAATTTCTCTGACGACATCTTTAGCTAACCATAATTGCCAGGTTAGTAAAGGCATCAAATCACTCCATCGTTCGCACTGTTCTGGGGTACTCAACTTCGGCACAGTCCAATGTAAGGTTTGTTTAACTAACCGATACCAATGCTCGATGGAAAAACGACGCAGATATAGTTGCCAAATTTCAGCCAGAGATGGCATTTGGATACCAACCCACACTAACCATAAAGGTTGACTATTTAATCGACCCGTTACAGTTTCTAAACGTTCGACTAAAATTAGAGTCATTGGATGTTTGGGACTGCCTCGAAAGTGCAAGTCATCCCATTTTCTTAACCGAATTTTTCCGAGTTTTGGCTCAACAGATTCCAGAGTTTGTTCGGGTTCCCACCAGCTTTGAGTGTCGTTAAGCTTAAACTGGTTCCCATGAATTCTTGGTCTTCCTTTACCACTATAAGATAGAGGTGCTGACCACAAACAACGATTAGAACGAATACGCATCACTTTATCGGCGGCGATGGCTGCGGTTGCTTTAACCAGAGGCGCACACCCATACTCACTGTCAAATAAAACAATCGGTCTATTCTGAAGATATTGGCACACTTGCGCCAATTGTTGAGCGCCTTTACCGATTGGGTTGTCCCAACTGGTAATACGTTCGTGTCTCAAGGGCAGCGCCCAACTGCCACTACTTTCAGGTATCCAGGCAATCGTACTATATCCTTGACCGATGCCGACAGGTATGCCGTGAGGTAAGGCCGTGGGTTGATGTTCATAGGTGCGTTCTTTGAGGGTACGTGCATGGGTCTTAACCACGCTGTATGATCGATCGCCAATACTGGACGTTCTACTTGTGACATCTGTTGGATGTACAGTTGCATCAACTTTTCTCGGTCTGGGCTACAATCTTGCAGGGCTTCGTATACGCTTGACTATTCACGTCGAAATAAAGGACTGAGGGCAAAATCTCCTAAACAGGAGACGTGGCGGGTCGTCATCGCTGCATCTACCAGCTCAAAGGTGGCATCTTTTGCCTGGCCGAGGCATTCATAAGCTAGTTGACGAAATTCCTGTAATTGTTCTAACTTCATGGCAGGTAGATTTGAGATTTTTAGCTGAATACTCAATCTTCTACCCGCTCTGCTGTCTGTTGAAACTATCGCAGGCAGTTTTTTTTTCAAATTGCCAGTCTCCGAAAACGTCAACGGTCGCTGGCATCTATCTTATTGTTGAACCTGATAGCTGCTCGCCAGCAACCGTTGTCGTTCTTGAGAACTGTTCGCTAGTCTCAGTGCGATCGTACTTTTTGACCTGCTTAGTCTAAACTCCAATTCTTGACATTCGCAGATATAACTCATAACATTAGTGGTACCTCCTACTTTTTTATAGTAAGAGGTACTAAAAAGAATACTTGGCTAAGGAAAACGCTATGCACATTACCTATCATGCCGGTCAAAGAATGAATCACCGTGGTATCACAAAAGAGATGATCGAACTCACGATTCAATATGGAGAAGTTCAGGACGAGGTGACAACTTTGAGCCGAGATGCCGCAACGCGCTTAGTGGCTGAACTTCAGCGCCAGGTGAAGATCGCCAAGAAACTTGAGGAAACAAGGTTGGGCCGAGATGCAGCAACACGCTTAGTGGCCGAACTTCAGCGCCAGATGAAAATCGCCAAGAAAGTTCTCGACAAAGGCGGTCTTACCGTTGTGACCGCTTTTTCCGCTCAGAGTGTAATTCTTGAGGAAACCATCATTCTTGATGAAACTATCCTCATTACTACATACAACTGCGCCCATCCGAAGAAGAGTAGAAAGTGGCAAGGAAAGAAAAATAAATTCCGCCTATGTAACCAGACCGAACGGGTGTTTAGATTTCATAACTTAGATATTTTAAAGCCCCTTTAGGGGCTGCAAACCTCTTGTTCGCAAGGGAAAGAACCTAATGATCTAATAAAAAGGTTTGAAATTCTTGAAATACTAGATTTAGGCTCCTTCAAGCTAAAACTCTTTGTCTATCTACATTTTAAGCCAGTTAAACGTTAATTTTTGTCTACATCCCAATATAAGGAAATACCATGAAAAGTGAATATATACTTGGGCAAATGCTCGACATCTTTCGAGGCAACCATCATTTTACGACAGACGAGAACACTCAAGTGGTTCTGCAGATATTGGCGTGGGCAAAACTTTCGCTAAACGAAAGTCTTCCCTCCGATCTACAACTGACTAAAAATTCAAGACTCACCACTTCTACAGAACTCTTCAATAGCTTTAAGAGGCTCAGTGAATGCCCAGAGCTTGGTGAGAACAAAGCAGCGTTCGAGAATATCGCTTATTTGCATAGGGATATTTCTCCGGGCGTATTTGTAGAGGCGCTCGATTTCGCGCTCGATTCCGCACACAAAAATCTGTTAAACTCTTTCGACTTTCCTGAAGACTTTTACCTTTCGTTTCTATCTCATGGATCGCCCATCCCGATAGAAGTAATCAAAGTTATGTCCGCTCTGGCGGGAGACCTGAAAGGAAAGAGGGTTTACTGCCCCTACGACTCCCTTTGCCTTATTGCTCGTCAGGTTAGTAAACAAGATGGAATTCCATCAATAGAAACACCCTGGGTGTCTCCTATCCCTTGGCTCATAAGCATCCTTACGGATGCAAATATCCGCACTATAGTCACTAGCGATCCCCTTCAAAGACCAGCCTTTCTGAAGGAAGGCAATCTTCAAAAGTTTGATTTCACTATTGCATTTCCACTTTTTGGACAAAAAATTGATATCGAAGTCTATAAAAGAGACTTATTCAATAGGTTTAAAGAACCAACCTCATCAGGTTCTGTTCTTACCCTGTACCACATAATCGCTCAAACAGAAGGAAAAGCCATTGTCGCAATACCAGGTAGCATCCTCTTTAGTCGTGGAGCTGAACACTTGTTGCGAAAAGATCTACTTCAGCAAGAAATGATTGAGGCGGTTCTCAGTATGCCAGCAGCCCTACTGCCTTTCACCCCAATTCCATTTTCAATTCTCATACTCAATACTCGGGGTAAAGCCTCCACAGTGCGCTTTGTTGATGGAGCAGCAGAGCAATTTTCAACTAGAGATGGGAGAAACCGCTCTAAGCTTGTGAACTGGGAATTATTGCTCGAGATTTTCCATAATAGCAACGATGAGGCTATCGTAGCTAACATTCCAACTATAGATATCATTCTTAAAAACGATGCAAACCTTGAAGTTTCTCGCTATCTCTTACCTCCAGCGCAAAAGGTAATTCGGCATCTTTTGAGCAAAAACGAGACTCGGAAACTCTCTGATCTGGTTACGTTTCTTCGTCCATCAAAACCTCTACCAAAAAATGAAACAGAAGGAATTCCAGCGCTTGAGGTGGGTGTTTCGGATTTTCCCAACTATGGCTACCTCACAACTCCTGAGAGGCGGGTATTGCTGTCACCAAAAGTCTTTAATTCACAAGAGGGAAAAAGCTTTTTGTGTCCCCGTGACATTATTATTTCGATAAAAGGAAGCGCAGGGAAACTCGCTATTATTCCCGATAATGTACCTCCAGTTGGCCCTAATGCTTGGGTAGTAAATCAGTCTTCGTTAATTATGCGTCCACAGGGTAGCATAGATCCACGGGTTTTATTTATGTACCTCTGCTCTGATGTTGGAGAAACACTGCTTAAGGCGATTATTTCAGGGGCAACTGTCCCTCTCATACAGCTACAGCACTTAAAAGATGTAGAGATTATCGTTCCCGATGCGGCAAAAGCGGAAAGCATTATTAACACATTTAAGGAACAGGTTCAGATACAGGATCAAATCAACAAACTTCAGGAAGAGCTACAACATTTGAGTAAATCCCACTGGAATATCTCCTCATCTACTAGAGGTTAGTAGTAGCCAAAATTTTAAGCTGATAAAGCTTTTGATGTTTGCATCACAATCTACTTTATATTCTTTTCCTCCCCATTTTTAGCTAAATCATTTGAATGAATCAGAACGGGTTTCCAGCATTGGTTAGATCGCAGTGGTGCGATCGGATTGATAGGGTCAATGAGGAGCTTGCCTCAAAAAGGCTTGCACGCTTATTCGGGTATTCGAGAGCCTGTAAGGGTTTGGGGGCGTTTTTTGCCCTCTAAAATTGAGGAGTGTCACTTCAACAACTGTGGTAACGAAAGTATTAATGGTAAGATCGATCGACTACATATAAAAACTGTAGCTGATCTGTGGCTCATCATCAGCAGCACCTAAATATTTCATAACCTGACCGACTTTTCGAGCACAAGCCAGCGTAATTGGATACTTTCCATCAAATTGAGTGTTGTTCCAATTCATTTTGGTTAAACCTAAAATTTCCTGGCAAATTACGCCAGGTGATTCATCCGACTTGACAACTCGAATCTCCAAAGGTTGTGGAATATACTTTCCTGTATAGGTTCTGTAATGTTCAACCGAACCCCGGGTGTACAGCAAATGATTTTCCTCATTCAATTCAATATGAATACCTCGGTATGACGGATATTCATTTCCACGTAAGAGGCGTAAATCACTATCAAGAATAGTGACAAAATCAACCTTGCGAACTCGCATTTCTTTTGCTGCTGACTCAAAGCCATCAAGTTCTTCATCACTGTATTTTGAGGATTTATGCAACACAAGGCGCGCTGGAGAGGTATCTAATGCAGTTTCATATTCAGCTAGAGCACGCTTTAAGAGTTGATAGGCTTGTGCTGCTTTCAAATGAGGTATTCGATCACTTTTATCGATATTAACCGGGGTTCCTCGCAAAATTACATTATTGCCTAATTCATCAAAAATTTGGGCTAAACTCGTGTTCAACACCTTGCGGTCGCGACTTCGATAGAAGCCAATCCCAACAAAACATACTGAGGGGCGATTGATATTGGTAACCAGCTTCCAAGGAACCGTTCGGTTAGTTTTATAATAAATAGCAGTACAAAAGTTCCAGGCTTTTGTAGCATCATCCTGCTGACTTTTTACATTCGACTCTAACGAAGCTTCTCTAATAATTTGTAATGGTTTTCCAAGAGACATTGCTTTAGCTTTTAGCGCCCGCCTAAAGTTGACTTCTAAAACATCGTCTTCTCCATCTTCTTCCTTTCCTAAATTTTCTACGACGGGGATTATTTCTGGCTTATAAATTTTGTCATATAGTCGAGTGGGAATAACACAGGTTATAACATCAATCACGCGATTTTGAGCCAAAAATTTAGCTTGGCGATAGTATAATTCAACTGCTGCATAAACTCGTTCATTCCAATCTTTAATCTGAATGATTGCATTAATATCTGAGTTATTCAGTACCCTAGTAATTTCTTCATCAATTACTAGGAGTGCTTTAAATCCAAAGTCTGATTTGAAGCCACAAAAGGGAACAAACAGGTTAGGTTGACGACTGTCTGGTTTAGCAGGAATAAATTGAGAACACTTCTCTAACCAAGTATATAATTTGGATAGCGTATCACTGGTTCCCACAGCGCCAACTATAACTCGTTCACGTCTGATTTTAAGTTTCGTATCATAAACGTCATAGTTAGTAATACCTGTTCTTGGACAAAGGTGAGAGCCTTGACCAAATTCTAATAAAGGTTCTTTAATGTAGTGTAATTTCATAAGTCTAAGGATAATGCTGTTTGCTCCCAATCATTAGTCTTAACGTAAGGATTCAGGTCTGAAGAATGGGAATGAGCTCAGGCATAGCCAAGTCACAAGAATGGGCAGAAATAGCCTCACGGAAAAAAGTCATTACTGAACGAGCTTGAAAACGACAGGTTTGAATCACACTAAGTAGATCAGCCGTTTCCTCAAATCGTTTCATCGAACGAGAGCCGCCAGAAACTTTCCGCTTAGTTACAGCTAACCGTAGAGAACGTTCTGCTAAATTATTATCTGGAGGAACCGAGGGGTCAGAGAGAAAATACCACCATTGTTCTGCCTTATCCCGTAAGGATTTGAGTAACAAACCTGCGGTATAACCAACTTTGTTCAACCAAGTCTCCAAAGCAAGATTCAATCGTATTTTGAAATCAGTTGCCCATGAGTAGTATGTGAGTTGCTCCTTCGTCTTGCGCCACGACTCATGGGCGATAAAAGCTTCATCTATTAATGACAGAAATATTTGAGCGACTGCTGCATTATCATTGCCAGGAAGTACCAGCACTTTCTTAAAATGCCGTCGTAAATGGGCCAGACACTTCTGTTGAGCTGCGACTTTAACACCATTATAAACACTGAAATCATCTGAGCTTAAGACTCCCGCAAATTCTTTGCCCAGCATGGTTTCTAGTTCCACGCGCCCCCTGGTATCTGCGGCATGAAATAAACAAAATCCTTCTCCACTAGCCGTCCATAGCCATTCTTTAACCCCCATCACACACCACGGCGTTTCATCTACATGAACGTTTGATTGTAGAGGGGCCCATTCCCACAGTGCTTTGATAGCTGGCTCTACTGCTGCTGCTACTCGTTGATTGGTTTTTTGGAGTGTTCCTACGGACACTTCTATCCTGCCGAGTTCCCACAACAATTCAGTCAGCTTGTCGTAGGAAAGATGTCCATAATTCCCCAGCCAGACTAAGAGTGCTTGAAGATTAACGCTCAAGTCTTGTCCTGGAATTATTCCGCTTGGTGGTTCTCCTCTGACTACTGCACCACATTCGAGGCATTTACACGATTGTGTTTGATATTCAACAACTTCGATTGGTTTTGCTACTAGACTTGCTACTTGCTGTCTATGAATGTTAATTACTTCACTTAATTCTTTACTGCCACAATTGAGACAGATGTCGGGTGAGCTAATTTCGGTTCTGTCTACTCGTCCAAACCCTTTTCGGGTTTTCCCGGGATGACCTGGTTGTCCACCTGGTTTCTTTTTTTGGTCTGCTTCTGGTTGGACTGTTGGTTTCTCTGATTTTTGGATCAGATCCGTTGATGGGGGCTTTGATGAAGTCTGACTGGTGGTTCGACTTTTCCCCGTAGCAATGGCTAGTTTTTCTTGTAATTCTTCAATAATTTTTTGCAGCCCCAGTACCATTTCCACCAGTTCAGCTTGGCTCAACTGCTGGATTTCGGTTTTTTTCTGCTCTCTGGTGGCTGCGGGCTTTTTCATTCGTTTATTTTACCAGCTTTTGACACTGAAGTTTTTTTGACCTGAATCCTTACGTCTTAACGCTGCCGTTCCTTGGTGATTTTGGATTCCACTCATCATCATTAAGTAGCGGAGCATTTTCAAAGGTGATGAGTTCACCAAACCCTAAAAAAGGGTAAGGATATCTCGTAACAAAGAGATCGGAAGATTTCTCTGTTTTTAAGAAAGCTACAATAAACCGCAAATGATTATAAACGTTTTTATTATTCTCCTCTCGCTTCAACCAATCGAGCTTATCTTTAGCATAGAAGGAACGTCGATATCCGTCGAAACTGAAAAACCAGTCTGGAATAATAGTAAGATACCAACTTTGACCAAATCTCCGATATTGTGTATGAAATGCTTGGTGCTTACAGTAGGAAATTTCATCGGGCTTATTATTCTTCATTACCCGTTCGTAAACAGTTCGACTACTCTTTCTTTCGCCATACCATTCCTCTTTCCGTATTGGGTTCCCGTCAAATTCTACAAAAATGAATTGTTGCTCTTGATGCTGCCAAATAACATTTTGACGATATAACTTTTGTTGTAAGCATCGTCTTAACAAGGATTTGAAGACATTTTCAAAGTTTCGATCGATTTCGTAAAACTCCTGGGAATCAAGCGAGATTGTTGTTCCACGATCGACGATTGCCGAAATCGGTATGTTATCATCCTTTAAATCATGGAAAGTTACGATTTTTCCTTCATGACAGATCCAATCTACCCCAAAAGCTAACCCTGCTTGCTCAAGAGCAGCACGCGCAACATCTCGTGTTGAGGCATCTTTCTTGAGTTTGTTTTTATAATCTTTGGACTTTTCAATAACTTTTTCCCGCTCAACAACTAAATCTGAAATGTATAGCTCTTTAGGGAAGAATAGTTCTAACAGATTGAGGTAAACCGTCTCTGTACCTTGAGCATAGTGTGAGCTAGAAGTTGTAACTGGAACTTGACTTTTATTCGATCCAGTAAATTCGCTATTCCATTGTTGAGAATCTAGACTGCCTATTTCTGCAACGATAACGCTGAGTTTTTGTTTAGTCTCCAAACCGCTAAACTCACTATCAGCCATGTTATTAAGAAATCTTAAAAGTTGTGTTTTTCCTTCATCTAATATAAGTTCTATTAATTCTGAAACGAAAACAAAGCTGCTTTTCTCCAGAGAACTCATGCGGGGAATCAGATAATCAAACCCTGTGAAATTCAAGAGAGCTTTGCGCTCTCCAAAGCTTTGAGTAGCTGGCATTTTTACTAGAATCTGTAGCAATTTATCTGAGAAATTTATAGTCATTGAAATCTAAATAATTGTAGAATCTCTCCGAAACTAGGTAGTCGATGCTGCGACCTTAAGCATATCTGCAAACTCTGAAGGTAAGTCAGCTAAGATACTTGTTACCAGAATACCCTCATTTCTAAAGTAACGCTGCTGGGTGGCCGGTTCAGGAATATTACCTCCAGCGTGGTGGAGGGCAAGAACCTCCCAGCCATCACTAAAAACTGGTGAACCAGAAGAGCCATTCAAGGTAGAGGTTATATATTGTATTATATTGCCACCTACATATTGAACAAAATTGTTTTGCAGTGAAATTTGCTTGGGTTGTCCCAATGGGTGTTGAATAATATTGACTCTGATACCCCTACTAATCGCCCTAGGTAGTAGTGGTAACCACCCCCATTTTCTTCCAGGTTCTCCTTCGATTTGAACTAAAGTGTAATCCAAGGAGCCATTAGTATGAAATACCCCATTTGGTTTGGCGCGATACTCATCTATCTGTTGAGCTTCTCCTTGGAAGGTCTCTTCATAATTAAAACGAAAAATTGAATTTGTAAGTAAATTTGAGATGGGCAATACATGATTGTTGGTTAACAACAAATCTGGAGCCACGAGAAACCCTGTACCTGACCAACGTTTTTGGCTCGTCTGTACCCCAACATAGGCAATTGACCGAGATACCTGAAGCCCTTGGCGCAAGAATGAGATTGGACGTAGCGTATTTTCACCAATTATTTTCTCTAATACATCTGTAGTGGTTTCTGTCCCTCGCCAATCGTGGATGTTAGGTAATGTTGCGATTGGAGTCATCATGTCATACTTGATCAGCAACCTATCTAAAGAAGCTTGCTGCTGCACTCCTACCACACTCTTCAGGGTATTCAAGAAAAGCCCCAGGACCTCGTGCTCGAAATTTAAACGCCCGTACTTTGACAGATAGCTAACGATCTCACTAACTGCAACAAATGAAGCACCTGAAAAATCGATCATTGGTGTCAACTGTTTCAAACCAGCTAGCTCCAAAAGTCGCTGGCGCGCTCTCTCCGTGGCTAGTTCTGGTATATCTTTTAGTAGAGTTATTAATTGTTTACAGTCTTCAGCTTCTAAATTGACCATATTTTTATTAGTCTTTCAACAAAGAAGCCTCTTTGCTGAGAGGGGTAAAGGATAACGGTGCAAGCCCTCACCCTTAACTAAACCCAACAAAATACAGAAGGCTTCCTCTTCCAGAATAGCAAAGCAAATGCCAATAGTATGGTCGCAACTAACTATTAATCCTCTTCAGCCATCTTCAGCAATGTTCCTGTCATACATAACTGCTGAATCAACTATCTTAATTCGTAAACACGTTAGTCAGTTTACGCTCATAGTATCAAGCTGTCTTACAAGCGGGGTTAGCCAGCACACCCCATTAACACATCCAGGACTAAACCCCCAGTCACATAGCAGCGATGAGTGCAATCGCCCGAACAATATCTCCCGCTCCGTAACCCCAGCCGAGGGAGCAAATTTTTGGAGCCACATCTCGCTCATTCGCTATTCGCGAATGTAGAATAAAGCAAACCGCAAGCGATCATCGCCAGTTATGCTCAAACCCCAGGATATTGTTGCCGTACTCAAAGTCCACAGTTGGTCTGGATCGAACTAGACTTACAGCTCCCTCGCTCAAAGCTTGGGTGTGAGCGCATCCGAAGTTCACGGCACTCTCTTGAGATGCGAAGCTGCAGGTCTGTATGATCACTCGGATCGGAGGATAGGGAAGCAAGCACTCCTAACAAAACCTTATTTACTATTTTTAAATAAAAATAATGCACCTCATGAATGCGGTAATCCTAAGTGCAAGGCGCTCGCGCTCTTGCTGGCTATCGGACGAACGATTCCCTCGCGATCATCGACATCAGCCGGCTGCTTCGCTTGCAAACAGGAGGGCAAGGCGCGATCGCGTCAGGCATCCGCCGCCGATACTCAACTGCACCAACTCGAATGTGTCGTGCGATGCTCGGCTCCATCGTAAAGGCGGCTGCCCTGTACACCAATTGGCTCGCTCTTGGCTTCAATATCGACTCACGCGAGCGAGTGTACAGCGAGCGTCAAAGTCCAAACTGCCCCCGCCCGACTTTCGAGCCTTGGCTGTCGAAAGTGAACGATCACTAACTTCAACTCCCAAGAATTCCTATGGCACTCTTGCAAAAACCATAAAAACCATAAATTGATCATTTTTACCCCCCTATAACGTCTATTTGACATGGCTTGCTATGCGACTACCGTACTTATTACGAGGATTTAGGAGGATTCAAGAGGTGTCGGAGTACAGAAAATCACGGCAAAAAAAACAATTCTTTACAAAAAGTAATAAGCATTTATACTTAAAATGAGGCTAAAAGTAGGAAATAGGAGGTGTAATGAGTAAAAAATGTGCTGTTTTTTCCTCTTTTTTCCTCCTTTTTTAGCCCTCTAAAATCCGCATCCAGGTCAAATACGGTTTTTACAAAGTAAAATAGCTCTCAATCAAAGGGTGGGTGGGTGGCATTGACACTCTCAGGGCTGAAGCCGCTGAGATTCTTAAGAAATTGCGTTCTTAATATCCCTATTGCTAGGGTTCCCAAACTCAGCACGTTTGCTCGATTTGAGCGTACTGATATCTTTTGGGCGTTTAGGCGACGATGCGCCAAGTTTCGCGGAGTCCCCGCGTACTATTGACAAAGCTCTATCCCTGATGGTTTTTGCCGCACCGATATCGGCGTGTTCGTGATAGCCGCACTGATTACAAATGAATTTTTCATTTTCTCTGTTGGCTTTTTCAGTGTGTCCACAGTTCCGGCATTCTTGGCTGGAATATTTAGGATTAACTTTAACTACTGTCTTGCCCTGCTTCGCAGCTAGATACACGACTTTCAACCCCAAATTACCCCAACTCGCATCAGAGATGGCTCTATTTAAACCTTTCTTTCTGGATTGACCATTTTTCAGAAATCTTCCATTTTTCTCATCGCTTTTCGCTTTACAGCGACGCATTATCCCAGAAATATTCAAGTCTTCAATAGCTATGATATCCACTTTGCGAGATGCAATTTTGTGGGCAACCTTCCATTGATAGGCTTCGCGCTTGTCGCTAATCTTTTGGTGGAACTTACCGACTCTAATGGCTGCTTTCTTGCGGTTCTTACCGCCTTTAACTTTACGGATAACCCGTCTCTGTCTAATCTTCAGAGTACGTTTAGCTTTCTTATTGGTTGAAAACTTAGGGTTGTCTATTTGGTAGCCATCGGAGAGATGAACCAGTTTAGTAAGCCCTAAATCAATACCTAAAACTTTGGGTTTGTCCCCGATAGTTTTGGGTGTGTGCTCAGGAATAGTTGAGTCTTCGATTCTGACAGAAATATACCAACCATTCTGACGCTTTTTTACCGTACAAGCTTTGATGGTAAAACCGTTGGGAATGGAACGCGAATTATGAAAGCGCATCCATCCCAGCTTAGGTAAGTAAATTTTATTGCCTTGGATTTTCACACCCATTGTGTAAGTAAAGGACTTAAAATTACTGCGGTTTTTGAAACTGGGAAAGCCTCGACCGTCAAAGAAATTCTTATAGGCTGTGTCGAGGCGTTTAACGTTCTGTTGCAGAACCGTCGAATCTATACCCGCGTACCAAGGGCGAGAAACCTTCAATTCAGGTAACGCAGTTATCTGAATATCTCCGGCACTTTTACGCGGGTTTCTTATCTTACCTTCCTTATCTACTTTTGAGTCTTTCCATGGGTTGCCTGTTGCACCATTTTTGCTCACAAAGCAGGTTAAGGGACAAGCTTTGGAGTGAGTTCTAAGATCGCAGTAATCCCCTTGAATAAACTGCTGATTGTACTGATTTATTCGGTCATTTAAGCTCCAGTTGTACTGACTTCGCAGCATATCAAGCCAAGCGGACATTTTTATGTCTTGGGTTTGATTTGAGCGTAGTTTATAGACGTAGTTTGTTAGCACTCGGTTTCCTTACCTCCTGGCTAATACTATAGCATCCATCTCAGGGAATATACATTAAGAACTAAGAAAGATTCACGGCGGTTAAAACCGCGTCCCGCTTTCATCTCAGTTCTAAAGACTCTGAGTTTTCCGCTTGGGCTGTGTTATAAGCTTCCCCACTCCTCATTCTAGGAGTGGGGAAGCGGCCCTTAACAGGCTATTTTTGACATTCTTAGTTGCTCAAGTGGCTCAATCCAAATCATCAATGTCGTCGTCAGCAACATCCACTTCTTCATGCACGCTTTGCGAGCTTGAAGCGACTCCGCTGCTCTGACGGGCGAGCCGTTGATTGCGAATGCCCCGATGCTTGGCGCGGCGATCGCGGATTGCATCCATGTCGGTCAATCCGTATAGGATGCGACCAGCACGCATCAATTCCTTTAAAGGTGTTTCACTGTAGTCAGCGCGAAATTGGGCATTATGTGTTTCCCAATCAAATTCGCCACCGTTAAAGCGAGCAACACTTGCCAGTTCCCGACCTGATTCTTCTCTCAAAACTTCTAGTACCATTAGGCGAAGTTTATCGTTGTAACTAATGCACTTGTCGAGGGCTTTTATCTGAGTCTTATGAGCTTTAGCGGTATGGGTTGCATTAGTCTTTTGAACTTTTTCAGTGACTCTCATTTCTCAATCTTCCTGAATTCAAATTTGTTCATATACACAGCAGCAATCGCTGCCTCTTTAAGTTTAATTATTGGGCTTAACTTTCAAATAAAATATTAATAACTGTATTCAAAACTAATTAAGTTGAAAGTAATTAATACTTTAAATATTTCCCTGAAAGCTGAAATTTGATTAAAATACTCATAATATGAATAAAATAAAAAACTCTACTCTACCGTTTTTAGGTAGAGCAGAGTTTTACATATTCAACAAGAGCGACGGTGAAGGAAGCTGTAAAATTTGAGCGAGGGTGAAAGATTATTCTAAATCTTCGTCCTCATCTTCATCAGCATCATCTTCCTCATCTTCTTCCTCGGTATCGAAATCATCTTCGCTGTCTTCGTCCAAGTCTTCTTCGGATTCATCTGTTTCCTCATCTTCATCAGCATCAAGTTCATCTTCTAAGTCATCCACATCATCGGATTCATCCTGCTTGTTATAGCTGTTGCGCTTAGCAAGCGATTCTTGATTGAATTTGACGAGACCTTTAATTGCTTCTTGCGGGTCAATCTCGAAAACGTCGTACAGTTTGGCCATTACAAGAGCAATGACTTCAATATCGTGGCGCAGTGCATCAGGTTGACCGAATAAAGCTGGAAACACTTCGTTATTCCAACGCTGCCAGTTCATCGTTTTGCCGCGTTTTTTCAACTGTGCAGCAATATCCAAACCTAGTTTTTCCTTGGTAGCGTGACCTACCTTAGTTTGGAGGCGTTTTTCGCGCAGTTGAATTTTGACTCCAAATTTTTTCAGGATCGTAGTTCGCACGCGGTCTAGAAGTGCGTCTGCTTGCTCTTCTACAGTGAGTGTCGAACGGCGACTGACCTGCGATTGGGTAGCTGTCGCTGGGCTCTTTGACTTAGCAGCACCATTGCTTTTGCCATTCAAAGTCACCGCTCCATTGGATGGGCGAGGAGAGTTATGGTTTTTAGCTGTTGTTGTAGCCATAAAGTTTGATTTAATTAAACTACTTCACGGCTAACAGCGCCGTTAGGCGCTCTCAAATTTCATCAAATTTATAATTAGTTTTTTTTATTATCATTAATAATAATAAATAGTTTTTCCTGTGAAATAAATTTCTGTAATATTTCGGTGTATCTTTTTTTGAGTAGCAGAAATACATAATTATGTATATTGAGGAAATTAGGTAAATAATTCCTAAGAATTAAGAGGAGGTTTGGCTGCTGTAGAACTATTGGCTGATGGCAACGCTCGACCGTAGCCTATCAATGAGAAAAGTACCTTTGAATATTTCTTACCGTGGAATTTATGCGTACCATTAATGACTGGCTCGCTTTGGCCCAAAGAGGCATTAAGATTGTCGGGCTGGAGTATTACACGCCTGACCGAATCAGAGTGTTAGCACAGTTCCACAATTGGGGGCAGGAGCTGCATTTGCCTGTTTTCTTTTGGAACTCAGGGTACAGTTGCTTGCAGGAAATTGTGAGTGGAGAGGGTGAGTGTATATTACAAAATAGTGACTTGCGCCCAGATTCTGACGTGCTTGAGTTTCTATTAGAGAATAAGAGAGAGGGAATTTACATTCTTGAGGGAGTGTTAGATTTTGACGAATCCGGTCAGGTGAGTTCGCGTCTGGGGTTTCAATTGGCAAATGCTTACTATCACTCATCTTGGTCTGCGGCTCCTCAGTTTTGGGTGATGCTGGAAAACTACATACAACTGCCGGTGAACTTGCAGCCTTTGATTCCCGTACTGACGACTCCATTACCGTCCCGAGTTGCAGCGCAAAAGGTGGTGGAGTTGTTTTGCGATCGCCATCCTGGGCTTGATGACAAAAGTGACGAGGTATTGCAAGCTGGTTTGGTTCGAGCTTGCCAGGGGTTGCCCCAAGGTGAGATCGAGTTAATTTTAGAGCGATCACTAGCTTTTGCTTATAGCTACGAGGAAATGGCGCAGTTGGTGCTCGACCACAAGGTTAACAAGTTGCGGGGGCGAGGTCTAGAGTTTATTGCTGAGGCAGATGTGCCGGATGCAGGTGGTTTAGACTTGCTAGATGAGTCGCTGTCAAAGGTGGCTTCGTTGTTGAGTCCAGAAGCTGAGAAATACGGACTCAAATTTCCGAAGGGAATGATTCTCTGGGGGCCGCCGGGGACTGGCAAAAGTCTCAGTGCTAAACTTGCGGCTAAGAAGATGGGAGTGCCACTGTTGGCTGCTGACTGGGGTTCGATTGTCGGTTCTTCCAGACCTGACTTAGCTTTACGCGAACTGTTGGAACTGACTCAGGCTTTAAGCCCTACAATTCTGTATTGGGATGATTTTGATAAAGGCTTTGCAGGGTGGGATTCCAATGCAGATGGCGGAGTTTCTAGGCGCTTATCGGGGAAGCTTTTAACGTGGATGCAAGAGCATCAATACCCAATTTATATCGTGGCGACAGTTAACCGTTTGGGGATGTTACCACCGGAATTAATTCGTCGCTTTGATGATATTTTCTTTGTGGATTTGCCTCACGAAGGGGCGATGTATGAGATTTTCAATCTTCATCTGAAAAAATATTTTCCTGAGTTTCGTAATGCTTCTAAGTCGCCTTGGACAGATGATGAGTGGCGAATTCTGTTGAGGGATTACAGGCTTTGTACGCCAGCAGAAGTCGGCAATGCTGTGAGAAAATGTGCTGAGGAAATTTACTATCGCGATCGGGTACAAGGGAAACAGCCCGATGAATTGAAGGTGACTTTGCAGGACTTGCGACATCAGCGCTATCAGTTTACGCCATCGATGCTTCGCGATGAGGAGCAGATTCTAGCGATTCGCAATCAAGCGAGTTATGCTAGATCGGCTAGTGGGCCGGATCGATCGCGATTTTCTATTCCGTTACAGGAATTGTTTGGTTAGCCAACTTGTAAGGGTTATTCTGGAGAAGGCTGGCTGCTTCTGATATCCACATAGAGGGAGAGCATTTACCCATCTAAGTACAGCATATTCTAGGTATATAGAGTACACTAAAGCCAGTATATGAACAGGGAAATGAAACCTTACTGTACTTCATAAACCTGGAATCCGCTGTATATTTAACTATGTCTGCTTTCACTCCACAGCCTAACAGAGACGCATCGGACACCATTCGAGGATATGTCTATCAGGTTGATCTGACCATTGAGCGTTGGCTTTCTTTGCAACCCGGAGAATTCCTAGAACTAGAGTGTGGGGAGGATATAGATTTAATTTCCCGTTCACTTTCTGGAGAAGAGGAAAGACGACTCGAACAGGTCAAAAACTACAACTCTTCTGTTACGCTTTGGAGTGCTGTCACAGCCATTGCTAATTTTGTTGAGCATCGTAAGAATAATTTGCAGCAGAAATTAAAATTTCTTTACACAACTACTGCCTTAGTTAGTAAAGAGAGACCTTCTCCAGAAATGCTTAAGAAAAAAGAAGGCATTTTTGTATGGGAACATATCCGCCAAGGGACTCTAACAGGAATCTCTCAAAATGAAGCTTTAGAGGGCATCCGTATAATTCTAAATAAGGACTCTAAACCAGAAAAGTTTTCTGCTACAACTTGGGCAGTATTTCGGAATTTTATCACAACCGTTAGCAATGAAAAACTACTCGAGCTAATTTGTAGCTTTGAGTGGAGTACAAATACATCAGCTCCTCAATCATTAAGAACTTGTATTCTAGAAACGCTCATTCAACAAGAGTATCCTACAAATGAAATTCAAGCAAACGATCAGTATCAAAGGCTTTTCCTCTATGTCTTTAAGCTACTTTCTCAGCCTGATATCAAACAACTCACAGTAGAAGAGCGAACGCATCAGCTTTCACTGCCCACACTAAGTGAGAAAGACCATAACCTGTTGCAAAATCTTATATTTAGTGTCTTGAATCTTGAATCGCGTGTGGGGATTCTGGAGCAAAGTTTTACACAGTTTCCCCATGCAATCGCTTCACAAGTTAATGACCAAGTGCAGCGCTTGATTAAACAGCAGGGTGTTGATGTAGCAATTAATTACTCTCCAACTCCACCAAATATTAGTATTCCCCTGCTTGCAGAGAATGCAAGTCATAGGGAGCAAACTGTCCAATCAATAATAAGCATTTTCAACGATTATAGTTGGATAGCCATTGACGGTATGGCTGGAGCGGGTAAAACCCACCTCGCTATAAGTACATGGACAGAAATATTTACACAGATATAATTTTGCAAGGCTCACAGGAAGAGAATTTCAGATTCTATTTTGTGTAATTAATTCTGTCCAACTACTTATTAGTGGCTCAAGCTATTGGCACTTGTCGTGCTTGGGTGCGGTTGCGGGACTTAACCCGTAGAGCAGCCTGTCAGCAATTAGATGCGGTCTGTAGAGAACTAACGGGCACAACATCGCAAAGCAATCAATACGAGTGGTACTGCCAGCTATGTAAAAGACTTGGTGAAGGTGCAATGCTAGTGCTGGACGATCTGCCAGAACTTTCAGGTAGTGATGAACTTTCAGAAAAACTGATTCAGCTAACGATAGCGTGCAGATTACATGATGTTCGGATCTTGTCAACCAGCCCCTATCAGCTTCCATTCAGTCTTGAGGAATTTATAGGAAATACAATTCTTCATTCAATGAAAGTTCCACTTTTTACTGATGATGAAGCTGCTGAAATCCTTCAATCTTACGGTGCACCAAGTTCTTTGATTAGTGCAAATTTGCTCAGAGGCATAAACGCAATCGCACAGAAACACCCAGTATTACTCACTACTATTGCACGAGATTTAAGCAAGCACAGTTGGCAACTTAATGAAGAAGTATATGAGAGGCTACTCAAAGGTGAGTATCAAGCTGCACTCAACAGCCAGATAACTAGGCGTGTATTGGATTCTGTTGAGGATGAGAATACCAGAGAGTTGTTATACCGTCTCTGTTTGCCCGTTGGTAGCTTTTCGCTGATTGAGGTGCAAGCTGTCGCATCTGTTAACCGAGTTTTGGAAAGACCTAGCGAGCGCCTACATACTCTAGTTGGACTTTGGGTGCAACGCGATGTTGATGAAGGTTTGCTCATTTCTCCCCTGGTTAAGCAACTAGGGGAAAATAATTTGTTGGTTGAGACGAAAAAATCATGCCATTTAGCGTTAGGAAACCTGATTGTATCTAGACACCAACTTGGCCCGCAAGATGTTATCAATGCAATTATTCACTTCCTTGGTGCAGAAGTTTTTGACCGAGCTGGCTTGATGCTGATTCCGGCTCTTGGAGAACTAAATTCTATGGAGATTTTAGTGGATGACAGAGGATTGCTATCTTTATGGGGTAGTCTGCCACTTCCTGAGCAAATGGATCTGGGCATTCGTATTTTTCTGCGTGGCTTGCAAATTGCTGCGCGACACAAATATGGTAAATCTATATCTTATTTAGTTGAAGACTTAGATACACTCCTTGAGCAGGCAAGCGATAAAAATGCTATAGGCGTTCTTGCAGCCATGATGGCTACTAACTCTGTCTTTGACAATGACCCTATACGTGCCAATAGATATTTAAGAACTGCACTCCACTTTCTACCATATGCACAAATACCGGGTAGCAATGAGCCAGCATTTTCTGATGAAGGATTACTTGGATTCATGATTTGGACAAATAGCCAAGGAATCACTTCTCCGGAGCACCTTCGCGATTGGATTACCACAATAGAGCAGCTTACTCTTGAACAGAGGCAGTTTGCCTTTACTCATGAGGTAGCTGAACAAGGTTGCTTGGTAGTTTCAGAAAAGCTATGGCTTAAAGAGGCTGAAAAGCCTCAAGAAAAACAGGATTGGTCTGCAATACTTGCTGCCTATGAAGACTTGGCAGAACGTGCTAACAAACTTGCTTTGGAACTGCTGTGGGCGTGGGCTGTACGTTCTAAAATTATTGTTTTAGGGGATTATTTGCGAGATGCAAATGCCGCAGTAGCTGTTGCACAAGCAGCAATTCGACAAGCATCTGACGAACCGCGAGTTCGGTTTTTGCTCCAAGAGATCGTAGGCCGAAAATATGTACTCATTAACCAAAATAATCAGGCTATTATCTGGCTTAGCAAAGCATTAGGTGAGGAAACCAATGCTTATCCCTATCTACGCCTAAAAGTTCTCATATATATGAGTATTGCAACTGGAAAGCAAGATGCTCAGTTAGCAATTGAATTTGCTAGACAGGCCGTGAGTTTAGCAGAAACTAATAGTCTTATTGATAAGAGCGAACTGGTAAAAGCACTTGGTGAACTTGCTATTGCCCAATGGCTAGGTAGCAATTTATTACCAGATGTGTTTGAATCTTTAGATCGGGCTGGTAAGCAGCTTTTGGCTTGTAGATCGGATGCAGAAGACTGGAAAAAGCTCTTTCTTGTGTATCGTCATATATCGGGTTATTTCTCTTATCTTGCCCGCACTGGTAGTCCTCCCAATGAAACACTGGGTGGCGAAGCTTACGCCGCACCGCAGCGAGGTATTCTTTTTTCTCAAAATTCAATATTAGTAGATGATTATGACAGAAATCGAGAAAGTATAGTTTTGACAAATTTAGCATTTTTTGCAGCTTCCGTTGGCAATGATGAGCGAGCAGCCTTTTGGGCTTTGAAAGGAATGGATGATGCAAGAAATACAAACCAGTGTACTGTTTTCGCTTGTCTCAGTCTGGAGGCTCTTCCGTATCTACTGTTAAATGCTCGTTATGCTGAAGTCCTCGATTTTGCGATGGATGCAGGAGCTTCTTTTGTCGCTAGTATGCAACTGCTTCAGCTTGGTCAAGTTCCACAAGGATTGGATCTTGATGTCGAAACCATTTTAGGTAATAAGCCTAGTGAACTATGGCGGAATGCTGAACATCATGCAGCCTTAGTTGGACTACTCCCCGTAGTTTTCCAGATTGGTACAGTGGCTCTACGCTCTTTTGAACTCGCAGGCTCACAGGCGACAGAAGTAGCAGCAATATGTCACCAAATTAGTGCAACAGCAGTGAAGCCGCAACTTTGGTTACAAGCAGCAGAGCTACTCGAACAAATTTACTTACCAGAAGTTTCATATAGCGAAATACTAGATCTTAGTAACAGGTTCGATCCTCAAACCGAAGAAGTGTTTCTAGCAATTGGGTACTTAGTTGCCACGCTACAAAATGATACTCCGCTTGAAACAGATATTCTCCTGCATATGGCGATCGCACCTTTCATATACCAACATCGTGAACCCTTATCTGCGACATATCGCCGACTGATTTTACCTTTTTTTATAGATTATTGGAAGATTAAATTTGAAAGGGTGTCACTTCGGTTTCGTTCAACATCATTGGTTGGTCGAATCTTGAATACAGCAGAAAATTTCCCTGAAGCTGAAAGACTGCAATTTGTCTTAGTCACAATGGCATTTGCTCTTAATGTCAGGTTGCCACGGGATTTTGCCAATTTTACTAGGGCTTCTGCTCCTGAAGTTGTTAGTTTTTTATCTGCGTTGTAGAACTTCTATTTACTATGCTACTCCTGTTGGCGATCGCAGCAATGTACTATTTTTCATTGCTGCAATCTTGAATAATTGACAACTAGGCACAGAAGCCAATACAGGAGGTGTCTGATAAATAATACTTCCTGTTAGAAAAATAGAGAAATTAATCGGACTATTTATGGTTAAAATAGCAACTTTTTTTCAAGCCCAAGACGAAGTAATTCTTACTTCTAGTTCAATCGGAACTTGCTGTAGATATAGCTCTCCAGCTTCCACCATCACTTTTTTTAGAAGGCGGGTGGTTCTTTTTAGAGTTGTTTGCGGACACTCTAACAGAATCTCGTCATGTACCACACCAATCAACTTCGCTCCAGTCTTGGGTAGGAGTTTGAACAGACGAGCGATCGCCACTTTCAACATATCAGCCGAAGTTCCTTGAACCGGGTGATTAAGCAACTCAGAAAGCCGGGGTTTCTTTGCCCACCGTCTTCTACGTCCGCCAATTGTACGAATTTGCTTGATATCTTTGACGTACACCCTTCTCCTGATGCTGTCATGCCATCTTTTGATTCCAGCATAAGCTTGAAAGAATCGTCTTCTGAACTCTTTAGCTTCCTCCAAGGTTAAAAAAACATCGTACTTTTCTTCAGCATAAGCTTGGAGTTTGGCAGCACCCATGCCGTAAATTAATCCGAAATTAACTGATTTAGCTATCCGTCTATCCTCTGCCGTTACCTCCTCTAACGGCTTTCCCGTAATCAAAGAAGCCGTTAAAGTATGCAAATCTTCACCTTTAGCGTAGGCATCTAACATTCGGCGATCGCCAGATATTTCAGCGACAATCCTTAGCTCGATTTGGCTGTAATCCGCTTTAATAATTTGATATCCTGGAGCGGCAATGAAGCACGCACGCATCCCCTTGGCAGTACAATTTCTGGGAACGTTTTGCAAATTTGGCTTATTGCAACTAAAACGTCCAGAACGCGCACCGCATTGCCGATAGCTGGGGTGAATTCTCCCCGTTATCGGGTGAATGTGTTTGGGCAATGCCTCAGCAAAATTTGAACACAAAGATGCTAATTTCCGATAATTAAGTAGCAACTGGATAATCGGGTATTGACCAGCTAGAGGAATAAGTTCGCTCTTGGTTGTTGACTTGATTGGAATGTTGAGAACCTGAAGAGCACTTAAAACTTGTACAGACGAGCGGGGATTTATAATTTCTACCATCTCTGGAAACAGGGAAAGTTGTGCGCTACGGGGTGGTTTGAGACCGGCTTTCACTAATTCCACCAGCGTAGTCTGCTTTTGAGCTTTCAGTTCCTCCCCCACCAAATGCCAGTGTTTTACATCCAGTAACATTCCATTTAGTTCCATTTGGGCTACAGCAGGCATCGCTTCAAATTCAATTTGGGCGGTTTCTAGTAACCCAGCACTCCGAAGTTTTGAGATGAGTCGCGCTCTAAGTTTCAGCAGGACAGCAGCATCTAAAGCGGCGTATTCTAACTGAGAAGCTGATAGCTTACCTCCGAAATTGCTCGACTGTAGGCTCTTGTCAAGTTTGATTCCTAAAAATTCAAGAGCGAGGGATTGTAGATCGTGATCTTTCTTGAGTCCAGAGCGCAACACCTGACTCGCTAGCATGACATCAAAAAATGGGCCAGACGGTCTAAGTCCAGCTATTTCTAGTACCTGCCAGTCGAACTTACCATTTTGAAATACTTTGAGCGCACTGCTGTTTAGAAGTGCTTTTAAAGGCGATAATTCGCGATCGGCAAGAGCAGCTAGATCGACAATTATCACTGGGCGGTGGGGGACAGCTATTTGGATAAGTCGGATGCGTTCTGTAAGTGGATCTAGCCCGGTGGTTTCTGTGTCTATGGCTATAACACGAGCTTTTATTAAAGGCGAGAGAACATCATTTAGTCTGGAAAAGTTTGTAATCAGCTCGTATTCCACAATAGGATTTGGGGCAAAGTGTGGGGAATTATTCATGGGAGTAGAGGGGTTTTAAGGTAATAGTTTTAGTCGTAAAATTGATAGAACTAGCAGAGATATTGGGGCAGATATTCGGTATTAAAGTGTAAATTACATTCTTAAATATAATTAAAAAAACTAATAGTAATTATTTGTTGAAAGGTAAGTTGTGCTGTCCCCACTAATAAAACGGTATAGTGGGGAAGCAATCGTCTACTTTTTGTCTATTACGACTAGGTAGCTCTCAACAGTCACCGGGCGATCGCTCCCCCAAAAGATTTCTAAGGGAAGTTCGATTAACTTGGCTGACGTGCGCTTAAGAAAGGCTCGAAATGCTTGTGATCGTGGCTCGCCTCCGACATTCATGGAATTGCTAACAACACTTACCAGGCGTCCCGAATTGGCTAGAAAAAGGTTATAGGCACGTTGTATGATATCTAAATCAACTCCTTTGATCTGGGGCGTTGAAAATGGCGGATTTGCCAAAATTTTGCTATATTGCCTCTCTGGTTCAGTTGTTAAAAAGTCACTTCCGACTAGATTGAACCCTTTTTGGAACAGGAGTTGTTGTAGCAGGGGGTCGATCTCAATTACATCAACGATTGCACCCGCTCTAACCATAGCCTGCGCCAATAAGCCGTCTCCTGCTGTTGGTTCTAAGGCGTAGATTCCTGAAACTAATTGAGCTTCTTCAATCATAAGCTCAATTAACTCTGGGGGAGACGGAAACCAGGAATAAGGTGGAGCTTCTCGGATTCGCTCATATAGTATTTCTGCAAGCGATGAAGTTTCTTTCATTGTAATTTTGCTGCGATTATGGCTATAATTGGCGAAGATTGCGAGTTTTTTTATTGCTCAAATAAAGTCAATTGCCATTCAAATTTTGACTTATCTTTTGGTGACTTAGCTGTTACCATTTCTGTCGGTAAATCTGCATCAGCGCTTTTATCTTGGGACAATTTACGTTTGCCCCAGCCTTGGGATGCTGCATGGCGGACAACGCTTTTCCTAATTGCTCTAGCTAGATGGTAATAATCATTTTGGATGCTGTCAAAGTTCACGGCTGAAAATTCAGCTAATTCGGACAAGTTGTAACCATTTGGTAGCCGATTATGTCTTGTCAAGGTGTCTTGTGCTGCCCACATATAGACGTTGTAATAACTGTGGTGCAGAGGAGCTTCAAATGTGGCTCCCATCATATAAGCCACGACTTCTGTGGAAGTGCAGTAATTCCCTACACTTCTGTTGCTGTACTCCTCTACAATCAAATCGAGCCTATCGGATAAGCAAGCCGTTTTCAACCAGTCAGGTATGCTTTCTGACCAGGGGGTTTTGTGTAAAACTAATGGGCCTGCATAGTAACGTAAAAGGGGAAGGGGAATTCCGGTCAATTCCAGTAGCACGGCTATTAAGTCGCGGTGCATACCCATCTGGGCGAATAGCTTCAGCTTTTCCAAAATGCCGGACTGAGGTTTTACAGGGTGAGTGGTAATTTGTTCAAGTAATTCGGGCGTTAACAGATTTAGCTGAGTCATCTCTTTTTGAAGAATAATTGTGTGACGAATGAAGATCAGAAAAATCGCGTAGCGAATTCAGTTACAGGGATTTGCGCCGTCTGTTGGGCAAACAATTCGGCCGAGATACGCGCCTCTATATTTCTGAGTAATTTTTACCCACCTTGCTGGATGGAAGGCAGGCGAAATTAAGAGCGATGCCAGCGCTATATTTTATTTCGTGCAATAGCAGTAGGTCTTGGTTGTTTGCGGATAGGCTACGTCGATCGCCGTAGCCTATCCGCCGATAGGCGGTAGTTTAATTACGACTATCGGATGAAACGGCTGCTCGTTCTCCCTAGCTACGCTGAATTGTTGATTCTTACTACTTTGTAGCTACAGGATTTATGAACGAGCCAAACAATATCTATGGCAATGAACCCGGTTACAGCGCTGATGGCTATGCTGTTAGCGGCTATGAAAGTAACCCGTGCGAGTCCTCCCTTAACGGATATCGAAGCAACGGTTATAGCAGTCAGCAAACTGAGGGTTACGGGGTTCCAGACTACTTTGCTGATGGCTATCGAGAAAACGTTTTTGAAGGCGATTTGAATTTAGCAGATACTCCGTGGACGGAGACGGCTGCTAACCCTAACCCCTATTTTGAGGGAGGGGCAAATGACGCTAATTCCTATCAAAATCAAACAGCTACTTCTCATTTCGACGGCGGTGACTTAGAGCTGTAGTGCTTCAGATTGCAGGCTACAAATCGCCTGTATGAAACTTCTCTTTTCGGCGACGATGACTTACAGATGCAGTGCTTTACGCCGAGGCTGCTCCATGTAAAGCCTCGGTTGACTGCTTTATTTATTTTAAGAAGCGCAATTGCAGCCTCATCAAGTTCGGTGGGTTCCTTTCTCCCACTTAATTGCTTAACTTTTGTACAGTATCCTCAACCAATAACCAAAGTTTTTTGCACAAACATGAGAAGAATATTATCAACAAGATTCTGGCAATTATCAGTATCGTTATTCTCTCTAGTCTTAATAGTTTCCATTTTGTTTGAGCAACCAATATTTGCTATGGCACGAACCCCTGCTGATACAACTGAAATGCCAACCAAAATTTTAGAAATACCAGGGATAGACAGGCAAGGAAATCCTACTTCAGTTAACGCCCTCTTGCCAGATTGGACACAAATTTCTTTTTCTCAAATGCCACCCATCAGTCAATCTGGAAGCCTTTCAGCGGGAGAGTACAAGCAGGCAGTTGGCTATGATTTGAGCCGAAGTTGGACAGCAGGGCAAACTCCTGACCAGTACATCATGTTGGGCGATATCAGCCAAGCTTTGCAACCAGAACTGCTATCGTTTGGTTTTGTCGCGCAGCAAGCTGGTCTGAATTTAGATAGCGTAGCTTTAAGCGCATTTACTTTAGTTGCCAAGCAGTCGTTAAATCAGTTAGTTCAGGCTATCCCTCTTCTCGGTCAATTTAAAGTCGCAGAGATTGCGCCGGTGGCGGGACTTCTAGCAACAAAAGCTGCTGGCATTAATGTAGCCGATCGCACTCTAGAGCTGGTTCTCAGTTCCAATCCACAATTAGGTCAGTTGAAACTGGGAGAAATTGACCTGTCTCAGTACTCAATATCTTCGATTCCGAACTTAAGCAGCGCTCAACTTGGCGCGTTTTCAGATTGGCAAACAACCTTAATTAAAGACGTACCTGGGCTGAATGCTTTACCTCTGTCTAGTTTTCCCAATCCAATAGCAGAATTAGGCAATTTAGTAATGAGAATTGATGCGGTTTATGGTCCCGCCGAGCGACGGCGAACTAAGACGATATCAGGCTCAGACGTTCAGGGATTCTCAGTTAACTGCCAAGAAAATGATTGCGCTTACATCGAACTAGACGATCTGGAGAATTCGGGTCGGAACGCTCGCGGTTCGCTCGAAGGCAAGCAATGGATTAGCGGTAAGTACCAGGAAGTGGAGGGCGGATCGGGCTGTTTTAAAGGTGTCAACGGCGGCAAGGAACCGACGGGAAGATTGCCTTTTGGCAGCGCTTTTAAGGTAGTGGTCATGGAACCGGACGAGCAAACCGATACCGTTGATACGGCTCTATTCTTCCGATTTTGTTCGCCTTGCGGCTGCTCTCCTTATTTCATTGGCCCAGTACCTTTCTTCACCTATCGGGTTAATTCTCCCATTTTCGTTGGGGCGCTGGGATCGTCCTCTGGCGGCTCTTCCTCTGTACGAACTGCGGCAGTTCGCGACGGAGTATCTTCTCCTGTTACAAAAGGCGTAACTACAGCAGCTAATATTAATGTTCCTTGCCCTCCGGGTAGCACCGCACCAGCGCCCGTGTCAGTTGGCAATGTTCAAGGAGTCAATGTTCCCGCTTTGTCGGAAGCGATCGCCAGTATTGAAAGTAGCGGTTCTTACGAGAATGCCGGCGCTAATGCTTGCGCTGATGGTGGCAATAATTGTGTGGTTCCGTTGGGCAAGTACCAGTTTATAAACTACGACGAGTACGCTGCTAGTTCAATTTCATCTAAACCAGGGGGCACGCAATTTTTAGCCAAACTGCGAGGCGGTTATCAACCCACTCAAGCAGAACTTTTTCAATTTTTTCCGCCTGCCGATCGAGAAGCTGTTTTTGCTCAAAGTCTCGCTTCTAAGCTGAATGCCACCTCTCAAGAAAAAGACCCTACTACTGGGAGTCTTTTTAGTGGCGATCGCCTGATTGAGCGAGTAGCTCAAAAGCATTTCGGGGGAGACTACTCCAAAGTTGACGGCTCTTCAACCGATACATTCGGTCGTTTAACTCTCTCAAGTTACGGACAGGATGTTTTGAGGCGCTATCGAGAGGGAGGTAGGGCGATCGCGGAGTCGAATGCTGCTGCTTGCGTTCCGACTTCCAGTGCGGCGCAATCCTCTAATTCTGCGAGTGCTGCCCCCGGCGGCGGTTCATCCACGAGTCAGTATATCAAGCCTGCGAATGGGCCAGTAACCAGCCGCTTTGGGATGCGAACTCGTCCGGTTTCCGGGGTGCGGAAAATCTATAACGGCATTGGAATTGCCGGCCCAATGGGAAGTCCGGTAAAAGCTGTTGGCGGCGGCGTTGTCAAGACAGCGGTGTCTAACTGCCAGGAAGGGTTACAGAACTGTGGCGGTGGCTACGGCAACTGGATCGAAATTGAACACGGCAACGGTCGCACAACTCGGTACGCTTACCTGCGCGAGGGTTCAGTGAAACTCAAAGTGGGCGATCGCGTTTCTCAAGGTCAGGTCATAGGCGGACTAGGCAGCACTGGAACAACGGCAGACCCTAGCTTGCACTTTGAAACCCGCATTAATGGAACGGCTGTTAACCCATCTCAAGAAGGAATTTGAATTAAACGGAGATGTTCTGCACCATGATTTTCTTGAAAAAACGGACAATTATGTTGAAATTTACCTGGGGCTTGCTAACAGCTTTTTTGGTTTATTTGTCGAGCAGTTTATTCACCCATCCCCCAGCTTTTAGCCAGCCGACTCGGAACGCTGATTTCCCTTCAGCTTGCCTTCCTGTTGGTCTAGGGACTCTCAGGACAGAGTTTGTAACTGAAGTAACAGATGGCCGCACTCAATATCGCTTGTTCGATGCCTATTTGCAGGGAGATGCCGTGCCATTTTCTGTATTGGTTTCTCTCCAAGAGACGCAGTGTAGCTTGCTTTATTCCAACCCGACGAACGATTTTTATCCTTACAGCCGCACTGTCAAGCTGCCGATAGCAAGGCAAATCGCTCTGGGGGAATTGCGTTACTCCATCAACAAGGCAGGGAGTATTGATAAGTTCCGCTCTACCTTGCAGCCGAATTTTGGAGAACCCACTTGGCGATTTTCGGAAGAAGAGCTTTGGGCATTTAAGCAGGTTGGCATTACTGTTCCTCCACTTAGTAAAACCAGCCCAAAGAACTGATACCGATACCAAATCAGATGAAGGTAAGAGTCCTACAAGCAACAATAAAACGTTTGCTCAAAGCAGATTTAGTAAATCTGCAAGGTGTCTGTCATAACCGGATTTAGTAAATCTGCAAGGTGTCTGTCATAACCGGATTTGGTATGACATCTACATAGAAAATAGTTCGCGGAGGTCAAATCAATGTTTAGCAAAAATCAACAACTAACTTCTGGTTCAGAACACATAGGGAAGCCACCAATCATAGCTGGAAAGAAAAATTTATTACTGTTTTCTCAACCTTCTCAGAAGAAACTCCCAAACCCCGCTCCTAATTCCCTAAATAATTCGGGGTCCAGAGTATCATCGTTTTTATTTATTGGGCGGTGGTTCCGCTTTGGAGTGGTCTTGTTCTTGCTGCTATCAGTGTTGTTAGGAACTACTGGTTGTACCGCGAGTGCTACAACGATTTCATGGACACCTGCTACTAGACTCATCCCTGTTGAAAATGTTCAAGGCATAGTTGCCGAAAATTCTGAGCTTAACCCCCAGGATTCAGCATCAAATGTGTTGGCTTGGGCTGTAAACAAACCAGCAGGCAGGTTAGTTATTTTTAATTTTAACAGCCCTGGAGTTTGTGGAGCAGGAGGTTGCTTATATGCTGGATATTTATTCAGAAAAAACGTTTCTACTACTCGTGTATTTGCTAGTTATTTAAACGACAACTTGCCACCGAAGAGACCGCTAATTCAAGTAGTAAGTGACCCCTCAAAAACCTCTGATTTGCCTTGCTTGCAAGTACAGCAGCACTCACAAAATGGTATTCGGCAGTTGTTTTTTTGCTTCAACGGTCGCCAGTACCAGTTAGCTAACAGTTCCTTGATTGAGCTTCCCCATAAAATGCAATAGGCGAGTTTAAAGTATAGCAGTTCTCAATAAAGTGAGGTAGGCGGGAATGGAGGCAAGCCCGTCAGCCCGTCAGCCCTATCTGCGAGCGTAACTCATGTTACTGAGAAAAGTTATATTTGAGCTTGACTATCTGTTAGCGAGATCCTGTTTTGCATAAGAAAAAAATGCCTCGCTCCCTAACTGGATATGAGGCACTTCTTCAAAAGTAACTAACCGAGACTGTTAGTCATCTGCTTCCGCATCAAAATCATCGTCGAATTCCTCTTCTTCATCTAAATCGTCGAAATCATCCTCTTCTTCTATTACTTCAGCGGCAATTTTCCGAGGGTATTTATGATTGGCGGTCTGCTTTTTTCCATTTTCTCTTTTACGAGCAGCGGGTGGCAGCACTTGAATTTGCGGTTCGGCTGTACCTGGTAATGCAGGAGTTTCAGTGAATCCGGCAATGATATCGTGCAGCCCCCAAATCGCATTTTTATGCTGCGGGCGTCCCAGATATAGAAAGGGGAAATTATCAGCAGTTGGCTTGGTATAGCTGACAGTTTTGCAGCAGTAGCTCTTATTAGAGCCTTCACCTTCTTTAACTCCTTTGAACTCCACCTCTAGGATGCCGAGGCTCCGCCATTTATCGGTTTTCCCGCTGAAAGGAATTTGGAAATAGTCGGCGAATGCTTTTTCCAACAAACGGTAGAATTCGTCTCTGGCTGCTTTAAAGCTCCAAAGCGCAACATTCTTAAATCTGACGACAATAGGCGTGCTGTGTCTGGGACGATTGTTTTCATCCAAGAAGACAATGGCGTGTTCGCTAACAACATCCATTATCTTTTTATCGAGTTGAGCTTTATACTCTTCGTACAGCCCGACAACACTACCGCCTAGATCGGGAACGTCATTTTTGTAACGAATGTATTCAGGGATGAATCCCAACACGCATAAGTGGCATTTAGAGAACAGCAGACCTGTAACATCTTCTGTTAGTCCAATTGTAGTCATTTCCTCTTCTGTTGGCATGACAAACCAATTGGCTTTTTCTAGCTGATCCTCTGGAATTAATATTCCCGCCACTTGTTCGTTGATGACGATGCCATAGGGCAGAATTGGTCGCCTTACTTGATTGTGACCGGGTTCTAGGAGTTCGGGGTCAATTTCAAAATCAAAGTCTTCTGAGTCAAATTGAGTTGTGTCTTCTGTTATTTCTGGTTTGACTGGGGTTTTAGTTTTAGCTTTGCTATTAGTTTTAACCATTATAAAAGTTGCTGAAAAGAGCAACTCAGAAAGGCGGTAGCCTTAACTCCAAGTTAAGCCAGTAAATAATCATTGCTGCGTTACCTTGATAAAGCACATCAACTACGTTGCGATTGTTAGTATGAGATATTGAGGATTAAACAGTTGACGCTTAGAGGCATTGAGAAATTCGATGCTAACGGGTTCGTCAGTTTCGTTATAACTAACAATCACGCCCCCAGGTTCAGAGATAGCATTGGCTGGAAACGCATCACGGAAGATAAAAATCAGAATGTCTGCTTCTGCATCGTATTTAACTTTCATTTGTATTCTCCTGCCAATATCGCTTGACTTGATTTGTCCAGTACAAAGTATGGCAGCGTATGCCAACTTTTGCCAAAACTTAGACAAGGGTGTGGCTTTTGGGGTTTACCGCTCTCGCTCGCAATAATGGCAGTCCTTCTACCAAGTTGATAGCTGCTTTCAAACCCGCGATCGCGTACAAAGAAGCTGCATCTGCTTGTTCAGATGTGCTAGCATTGGCTTCGTCTAATAACTTTATCAGATATTCAGGAACCTGTACGAGAGTGCCATCAGTACAGGCTAGAGGGACAAATTTAGTATCTGGAGCTAGGACTTTTGGCTTCATAAATGGCAGTTCGCGCTGGAAAGGTTTTGGAGTGCGGCGACTGTTTGTTACAGGCAATTGTTCTGATTTACGCTTATACCACCGCTTGGCTCGGTAAAAACTTCCTTTTAGTAATGGGGGCTGGTTTACCACAAGTACAGCTTCGTGAAAAGGAAAATTCATCTGTTCTCCTTCCTGAATTTTTGTCCTTTCTAAGTTAGATTTTGTCAACGAGTCAGGCGTAAGCGGACAGTGAGGATAAGACATGACTTTACAGTTATAAGTTAAGTCAGAAAGTAATTTCCCATTGCGTGACAGTTTCCCTTTAAGATAATGCCACTTTAATCCTGGGATATATGCTCCTGAATATTTTATTTCAACTGCTCCCATGTAGATCCATTCTGTACGTTCTAATGTCAGCAAAATGTCACCTTTTCCTAGTTGAATCGTGTTGCGTTTTAAAAAGTTATAATCTGGATGTCTCTTCAAAAGCTCTGACAGCCACTCTTTTTGTTTCTTATTCACGGTAAAAATATCTCTCAAGAATTTTGCTTTTTATCCAGTTGGCTGCGTTAGCAGAGATAATATAGCAACTGCTAAGGCTGTTAGGATTAGGGGCTAGGGACTAGGGAAAGAGAAGCTGCGCTAGTAATCAGGACTTACGTAGTGCTTTCTACCAAAAGTTAGAACTGTTGGCTGTAATTATTCGTTCTTAAGACTGAGCTAATACTGATTAGTTTTGATTTAAGCTAACTTGTTTGCTAATAATAATTTGTAACTACAAGTCAGATGAATTTTGAGATTAAATTTTTGATAGCACAGGCTAACTCTACTCCAGTTATCGCTCAAACTCAAAGGAGAACACAGCAACCCTCACCTCTATCGTCAATCGACTTAGGCGGGCTTTTCCAACAATATAATAACCCGGATGGGTATCTAACAATAGGGGCGCTGATTTTCCTCCTCTTACTGTCTCGGTTTCTAGGGAACGGCAAGGGCAAAATTACCACTGGCAAAGTATGCGGAACTTCCGAAAAAATGGCAGCCACTCAGCTTGCCTTGAAACAAATTAAAGAACGAAAACATAATAAAGTCACGCTATGGTGTGGCAGTCCTCGCTATTGGTGGAAGGGGAAAAAACTTAGAGGTTTTGTTACCACTATTCAGACAGCTTTGGGTTCTTCTCCCACTGTTTGGCTCCCTCATGCAGAACGGTCAACTTTAGTAATTGGAGCACCTGGATCGGGGAAAACTTTTTCGACAATTGATCGGGCGCTAGAAAGTGCAATGGTGCAAGGATTTCCGATTATTCTCTACGATAAGAAAGGAGATCAGCTCAAACTCCACGCACCTCTGGCAGCGCGGTATGGCTACCAAGTGTCGGTATTTGCACCGGGAGAACCCTATTCAGGTATTATTAATCCTCTCGACTTTATGAAATCGCCTCAAGATTCGGTCATGGCGGGGGAAATTGGTCAGGTTATTAATAGAAATGCGAGTGCAGGCAATGGAAAAGGTGATGAATTTTTCTCAAAAGCTGGAGACTTATTGGCTAAAGCACTCCTTCAATTAGTCAAGGGTTCTAAATATCCAGATATGGCAATGCTCTATGCAATTTTGAGGTTGCCAAATTTGGTAAAGCGGATTGACTATGCGGTTCAATCCCGTCGAATCGATGAGTGGGTCGCTACCAGCTTCAACCAATTTTTGAGCGCTAAGGAAGCAGAAAAAACTATTTCAGGAATTCTGACGACAGCGGCCGGAACGTTCAGCAGTTTTATCCAAGCTGACCTATTGCGAGCATTTTTGGGAAAGTCGGACATCCCAACGAAAATAGAAGGCCGACAGATGATTATTTTCAAATTAGATGACGAGCGGCGCTCCGTCGTGGGGCCTCTGCTAGCAGCCGCGATTCACCTCCTCGTCGTGTCCAACTTAAGTCGCCCTCGGAAAGATCCACTGGTTATTTCACTCGATGAATTTCCCTCCATTCGATTGGATCGGATGCCGCAGTGGATTAACGAATATCGCTCGAATGGAGCTTGTTTCATTCTAGGAATTCAGAGTTTGGAACAACTGTACGAAGGGTACGGAGAGAAAATGGGGGCGGCGATCGCCTCTGCTTGCAGCACTCATATTTTATTCAATCCGGGTAACACTGATACTGCAAAAAAATACTCCGATCGCTACGGAGAAAAAGAAGTTTTGCTGAAAAGCAAGTCCACCAGCCGTTCAATGGGCGGCCAATCTCAAAGCAATCAATCTATTAGTTGGAACGAGTCGCTTCAAAAAATGCCGTTGTTTTCGGTGGACGAAATTTTGCGGTTCCCCCAGGGACGGTGTGTAATTACGAACCCCGGCTACAGTTCCGGCGGCGAGGGGTCAATTCCTTACGCGCTGACCATACCCATTCCCAAAGCCGATTTGCAGCGGCAAAGCGAGAGTGAGGCTCTCTGGGATACAGAGGTCAGGTTCCGGCTGGAGAGTCGGGTGCAACTTGCAAGTCTTGACCAGCTTACAGCCGCTTTGTACGATCGCATTGAGGAAGCAGAACGGATGTTACCGCTGCCAGATGCCGGGGGTAACGTTCCATCCCCATCACCGATTCCACCAGGTTCAGGCAATAAATTTGCCTCTGACCCGCTAGACTCAGTTGTCAGTAAAACTGGGCGTTCCAGGCGGGTTTTTGCCACTGGCGGTATTGGCAAGCGCTAGCGGGAGTGTGCGAGCCAATGGAAAATTTTCCATCTTAAATGTGGCAAGGGGACTCCCGTTATACCCGCTCTTGGTTAACGGGAGGGGAATTGCCACCAGCAAACAAATTGCCCGATAGGGCATCCTTATTTTCAGGATTGATATTCATAGCCGTCAGCCTTGTGAATGGTTTTTAGATATTTGGGATGCACGTCAATTTTTTGCGTTGATAGTTGCAAGACAAAACTAGGGCGATACCTGATGGCAATTCGACCAACATATTGACCTGCAAACTTCCCTGAAGGGATATCAGCTTTAACGATGTCTCCCGTTTGAAAATGTTGAAAGTACTTAGATGACGGAGCATGAGCTTTTGGAAATCCGTACTTATCAGGACGGCATCGCTGTCGAGTCCCGTATCCTCTTGCTTTCACTAGGAGAGGTTTTACGTCTTTGAGAAGTAGACGTTCTGGAGTAGATGCTCCTACACAAGCTGCATCAGTCCAGTGATGTTTTTCAATTCCTCTGGTCTTACGGTTGAACTTTGTTCTACCGCCTGTTCCCACTTCGAGGGGTAAGCCAGTTGATTGTAGTCTTCTGTACAGTTCCCATCGGGTAGCATTAACAGCAGTTGCATCCTTCAAGGGGGATTTGGCTTGACTCAAAATCTTTTTGAGCAAGTCAGGCTTACGAGAGAGGAACTGTTCAATCGGCTTATTTCCTTTAGCTTCGTTACACTTCCTACAAGCTAACGTTAAGTTACTAACACGGTTGCTTCCTCCTTTTGATTTTGCCAGAATATGCTCAATCTCTAACGGAACATTTTCAGTGTGGCAGTAGACACATTTTCTTCCCCATTTGGTGAGCAAATACTCCTTAACTTCAAAGCCGAAAAGCTCTCCTCTTTGATACTCGACACCGCTAACTTCCGGGTTTTGTATCTGTTGTAAATCAAACCTAACAAGCTCTTGAGAGATTGCTGCGATCGGACACAGTTTCTTAATTCGTCTCACCCAGGTTTCAATATTTGCAATTCGACTTTCAAGGGAAGGTGGCAACCATCCTTGTTTACGAGTGCGGTTAAGAAAACGGGGCTTACGGTAACGAAGTTTACGGTTACGTCTTCCTCGTCTTAATGACCTCCGGGATTCGAGCGCGTCTTTAATTTGCTGTCCTCTGTGGGAAATTTCTAAGGCATTCGTGACACGTCCAGTCTTCTCTTGGATAACAGCAATCCCAGTAACCTTGCTACCGGGGTCGATCTTGATTCGGTGTGAGTGTGTTGTAGATTCATCAACTGTTCTCTCCTGCATCACAATAATAAACGGGTAACGTTTGAAAACCTTAGCCCTCCCTTTTTTGAGGATTTCTCTCGCCCGTGCTGGATGACACGGGTCAAGAGGTTTGAGATTTTTGTCTAGTACGAAAACTCGCATTACTTTGAGTCTCTCCTTTCGGGTATAGTTTGCCTCGACAATGTTATTCATCCTTGTTAGGTACAGCTCACTGGTTTAACTCGTTTAAGCCTGTTTAAAACTGTACGAAAGAGCTACAAACTGGCACGTATTTGTAGGTTTCATGAGCTGAATAACGTAGGTTTTGAGAACCTTAGTCTGGTCACGGAGCGAGCTTTTAACAAGCTCCCGTCATAGTCCGTAGGACTTGACGGCGAGTTCGTGACTGGCCTTGACCTGGAAGTTGGGATCGATTCGGATTCTGAGCGTCGCGATCGCATTCTGAGCGACTGCGACAATAGTCTAAATCTCTACCTCTGGAATTCCCTCAATGTCGAAATGAGTTAGGGGTGCGATCGCAGGCGGTGATGTTCTTCGAGCAGCAACAGGCCATCTCGCCTGTCCTGCCAGCGCGGACGCGAGCCAGTCTTTCGCCTGCGCGTGTTGCCGGCTGTCCCAACTGATTTCATGCCTCGTCCCCGGATGGGCGGGGTGCAGTGCTAACACGGTTAGCTTGATATTTTCTGGCGACAGCGAGAGAGATTCGGCTGCTGTCCACAATTTTACTCGGTCAGACCAATTTAATGCAGGATGGCGGATTGCCCATTCAATTAAATGGACGGATTGACGTTCAAGAAAAGCTGCATTGGCGTTGATTTGTACGCATACATCTTTATTAAGCTTAGCGCTAAACTGAGTATCGACTAAGAATGTAGGAGGTTCCCATTCAAATACCTCTGGAAATAGCAAACTAACTTCCATAATCCACTTATCCACTTTGGGATTCGCAAGTAGCAGAGGTTCAGTGGGGAGTTTCAATAAAGTTTGTTTCATTATTAGTTGAAATTTCTCTTGTTTCAATTCAATGGGAACTGTTAGTTGTGTCGGATTGGCTAGAAAACTTAAATCAGTGAGGGTGATTAATTGCATCGGTGGTAAGACAGTTACAGCTTACCCAGAGGGCGCGACGCTAGTCGCCTGCACGCTGTTGATTAATAATGAGCATTTTGGTTATAAAATATTTGTAAATAACGGGACTTAAACAAATTTAAAGCCCAAACAAAGCCGAAACTAGCTTTATAAGCAGAGAATACGTTCCAATTTTTGTTCAGCCATTTCACAAACCGAAAAGATATGGCTGTCCGAAACGCTGAGAGCGCATCAGTCAAGGTGTTTAAAGGTTTATTTGTCCAACTGCGTCCTAATCCTCCAGTTAAGGTATGCCAGAAAATGAAAGTGTAGGCACAAAATACCAAAATTAAATGTCTCAATCGCATCCCTATTTGAAAACTGTCCGGAGTATTACTGTATCATACGCTTCCCTTTTAATTAAAACGTAAAAGTAGTTCGGAATAAGCCAATCCAAATACTATCATTAGCAGCCTTATGCTCAGGATTAGTAATCAACAAAACTCCCGTAGTAAGAAATATGTTGTTAGTAAGTGGATAACGATAAGACAACTCAAAATGCAGCGAACTATCGCGGTCTAAGCGAGAAGAAACATCATTACTTGTAACCTTCGGAGGCATACCAAAAACAAAATTTAACTGACTCCCCAACTTACCCAAATCAGGCACTACCGCAGTAACTGCCCAACTCCAGATGTCCGCACTAGATCCCTGTGAACCATCTAAACCATTCACACGAGGCGAAGACTCAGCCCTAGCATTAAAATAGCTAACCCAAGCGCCTAAAATCAACTTATTGCTCAACTTATAAGTAGATTGTAAGCCAAAAGCATTAGAAGAAGTCGCCGTACTTTCTCCAAAAGGCAACTGAGCAAATCTACTGCCCTTACCCCCAGTTACATTAACACTTGAACCCAAAGCGTAGTAACGACCGTAGGTAAAAGCGATCGCTAACCTATTAGATGGAGTATAAGTTAACTGAGTTAAAGCAGTATATTGACCGCCAAACAGTCCCTCAACTGGATTGCTACCACTCGTAGTTAAATAACTGACACCAGCGGCAATTTTATCGGTGAAGTTATAGTAGACTACAGCACCAGTACCAAAAGCAAACGAATAGATAGGACTTTCAGCACCAAAATTGGAAATAGAAGAAACAGGATTAAGGGCCGGAAAAATACGAGTCGGAAAATCTGCAAGAGGTGCGATCGCTACTTTACCGCGTTTACCTATCGGAAACTCATAAAACAACGAGCCTAGCCTAACATTATTGGTAGTGTCAACGGCACCAATCAGGCGAGTCATATCTGTTCCAGTAATACTACTACCAAAATTGCTGACATTTCCAGCCCGAATGCTAGTGCGTAATCTGTCTCGACCTGTAAAACTGGTATCAAAGTTGAGATTTATGCGGGATGATAAGGTGAGATTTTCATTCAAATCGTCCCTGGGATTTTCCCCAGAAGGAACAGCTTTCTCGTCTCCAAAAGCACTAATTAAATTAAAATCTACTGTCCCCCGGAGCACTGTAGTAGTGCTAAATTGATTGTCGTTAAGAGAGTCTACTCGCTGTTCTAAATTATCTATTTTAGTTGTGAGGGTTTTCAATTCAGTAGCAAAATCTGCTTGTAGCCTTTGTACAACTGCCAACTCTTCTCGATCGGGGAATGTATTGCTCAAACTATAAATTATACGTCCAACCTTAATTAAGCAAGTATTAAAAGCAGCAGCAAATTCATAACGGGTTATAGCACGATTACCCTCGAAAGTAGCTTTGCCAGAACCAGCAATGCAACGATATTTTTCTACCAAGCTTCGCAGCGCTTCATAAGCCCAATCGCCCGGACTAACATCTCGCAAATCTGTGACACTGGTAACTTCATCCATAGCATCGGGTGGTTGGCTAAATAGTTGGGGCGGTTGTAATTGGTTAGTAGGAATTTTGGGGACTTGAGGTTCATCATCCGCGTTGACTGAGGGCAACCTATTAGCAGAAGATACTTGATTTTCCAATGTGCTAGAAATCGCATTTGAATTACTCAATAATTCTTCCCAATACTTCTCGGATAAGACTCGATCGCCCCTAACCTCTTCACCTTCGTTCCCGCTTAAAAAGGGTGGAACATAGCTCTCCTCCTTTCTAATAGGAGTTGGAGGAATATTCGACGATTCAATATTACTAACCGACAAGTCTTGGGATTCTTCCCCAAAATCATTTGAGTTAAAAGTTGTTACAGATGATGGACGCAGAGATTCGTTAGTCGTGTTAATTTCATCAGTTGTAACCATAACACCTGAAGTGTCTGCCAATCTAATAACTTGCTCAGTAGCCTCATTCTTATCGGGCAAATTTGCATTTATAGTTGTTTGAGATTCAGGTTCTGGAGTATCGGCAAGATTTGCTTGCGCCCAGACAGGAGGTAATATTAACAAGTTACAACCCAGTATTAATGAGGTTAGCGGCAACGGCAGACTCAATTTGCTCATAATTTCTCTTTCCGATCGTACATACAATGGATAACAAACCTTTTTATCTCCGAACGCAGGAGGAAAAGTGCCCTGTGTCTCCTGCTGCGACCTTCATGGAGCAAGGGTTTAAGACAGAAGGCAGGAGGGGTCGAATCCCCTACTGAGAAAGCTCCTCCTGCCTTCTGCCTCCTGCCTCCTGCCTTCTTCATTAAGGACGAACTCTCAATTCATTATTGGCAGTTTTAATCACTTTATTAGCTACATCTTCGGGAATTTTCGTATACCCTAACTCTCGATTAAATGCTTGACCCTTAGTTAAAATCCATGTCAACAAGTTCTTATTAGCTTGGACAAGAGTTTCGTTGGGATACTTTTCATAAAATAGTAGCCAACTCAAACTAACCAAGGGGTAGCCATCTTCTGGGTCATCAATATCTTCCGTCGTAAAATCATCGTTAAACTTGATATTAGCTAGGGCTTTTTCAGTCTCTGCTAAAGTCGGTTCCACGTAACGACCAGCCCGATTTTCAATCCTAGCTGTAGCCAGATTGTTCTGACGAGCAAAGCTTGTTTGCACATAGCCGATCGCACCATCAATCCTTCGTACTTCTCCAGCCACTGCACTATCTTGAGGAAGGGCCGCGAAAACCTGAAATCCCCAATTAGGTTCGCGCGCCGCTTCTATCTTTCCACCCGTAATTTTTCGCAAGTATTTAGTGAGAGTCAAGGTAGTACCGCTACTATCGGATTGAACTACAACTTGAATCTTTTTGTTAGGAAAACGGGAATCAACTTGGTTCCAATTGGCAATTTTACCTGTGAATATTTGTGCCAGTTGCTCGCGAGATAACTTGACATCGGAGGTCACATCTTCAAGGTTGTAAACAATAGCTATTGCCCCTCCCCCTGTGGGTACCATTAGCAACCCATCTTCCATCTGATTTTTCTCAATTGGGGTAGGAATTAAAGTAGTACCTCCGAAGTCCAGTGTTTTATTGATGAACAGCCGAATGCCACCTCCACTGCCAATGGAACTATAGTTGAACTTGACGCCTGTTTCCCGTTCGTATTCGGCGCTATAACGTTGATAAAGAGGTTCGGAAAAAGAAGCACCAGCACCCTTAAGTAATTGAGCAAAAGCAGCATTAGTAGTGAAAGCAAGTGTTGTTGCAGTTAGTGTGGCAGCGACAATTCTCTGCCAATTACCCGTAAATATCTTCATGGATTCTGTGCCGCCAAATTGCATATTTTGACTGTTGATGTGTTAAATATTGATTTTTTTGCGGTAAATGACGACTTTATTACCATCAGCAGCAATTTCTAACCAAAAATCCCGAATGACAAATTGATAGAAAAATTCGCCAAGACGGGTACTCCGCCAAGTGCTGATAAGTGGGTCATTTGGTGCCCATTTTTTGAAAGCTTTTAGAGCAATTTCAGGGACTCCACTGGACTCTATTTGCTCGTCAACTTGAATAAGAGTGCCAGTGGGAGTAACTTGTACTTCAACTTCAAAGCCTTGTTGGTTTTTACCTCTGAGTATGTATATTAACGAACCATCTGACTTCAGTTCAATTCTGGCTTGGCTAAATGCAGCATTTGTCGCTGTCTTTGCTGAAGACATTGCTGGAAGTGCTACTTCTTCCAGGGGTATTTTTCGGACTATGCCTCCTAGATTTTGGGCTATTAATGAACTTCCACTGGGAGTGAAAGACTGAGCTTGAGTCTCACTCAAATAAACAGAGGAGGCGAGGACAGCTATTCCTGCAATTCTTAAAATTTTCCACGAAGCAGTTGTGCAGAGAGTCATAATTTTTTTAGTTTTTTTTCTGGTTCATTATTTTTCAGAGTGCAAAAATACTCGGCAACTCAGTTCCTTCTCTCCAGCATTAACCCAGTCAAGTCAGGAGGGAAGAGGCAGGAGGCAGAAGTAATAATAGAAAGGGTTTCAGCAATCGATCGTGTCCGGCGCAGCCTTCGCAGTTGCTAGAGTTCGATGAGAAGCATGGGGATACAATTCTGCTTTGAAACAGGGATTTATGCCTAGAACTCAAATTTTTATTCATACTTCTTTCCTGCTGCCTCCTGCCTCCTTTTGTAATCTCTGTTTCGTTACTTTGACGAGATGTTTATATAATGTATTTGCTAAATACCTTAATCTTTATTTTCCAATAAGTAAAGTCGGAAAAGTAGGAACATTCTTCAGGAAAACTCTACACAGCAACTCGATCTGAGCTATCAGTTGCCAAAACTGCTCTCGATACCAACCCCTCTCTCCCTGTCATTGCTACACCCAGGAAGTAAGGTAGGAAAAGTAGGAATATTAGGAGAAATATGTCTACTTTTTCTGCGATCTAAGTTTTGCAAGATCGAAGGAAATTTTGTTAACTTCATACCGATTGCATTTATTATTCATTTCTTCCAAAGTACAACTGTCTGGTGTATTCGTTTAGTTGAAAATTGGGATGGCGATTGAAGGACATGGTAGCGCTGATGCGAGGGATAGTGCCTTCTACAGGAGTCACGCGATGCATGGAAAGCTTTCCTGAGTGCAATACAAAGACACCAGGAATGGTGGGAAGGTCTTTAGTGAGAGAATGTCTGTCTCCTCTGATAATCTTTGCCAGTGCTTCTGTATCTTTTTCTACTTCCGAACGAGAGCAAGGTACATACTCTAGCACTCCTCCAATCTGTGGAGCCAAGATGTGGAGGACGATAGTATATTCTGACACATCGAAGTGCCAGTCTTGCTCGTCATTGTTGTGGTGAATATGCACTGTCATTGCTCCAAGTTTGTCTGCGGATCTGTAGACTTCATGACCAACTACAGATGAGACAAAAGCCACAAGAGGATTCCACTGAAACAATACCTTGAGCGGAGAATCTGAAGATATTCGATCGTATGCTAGGGTACGTTTAGTATATATCTTTTGAAGATAACTTGGGTGGTCAGGAGGAAAATTCTGTACATTTTGAGTACCTAAAAACACGTTATTAGACCCCGTAAAACAGAAGCTCTTGGTGACATCATCTGACTGTGTTTCAGATGCGATCTGGTTGACAATTTCTGGACGCAAGAAGTTGTTGAGGACAGTTAAACTATTACTATTGAATTCCTGACGCGCTTTTTCGAGCAATATCTTTCCCGCTTTACTCTCTAAGTCGTGGATAGGATATTTATCAAGATTGATAATTTTTGAAATTTTTGATAACACTTTACTTGGCTCCATTTGTCGAGTGTGGTCTGAAAAGCTTCTAATATGATACCACACAATTAACCAATTATTCCTAATCTATTTCTCAGCATTTCCATATCTTCAAGCCACATATTTTCCCATCTTAAACCTAATATTTTTTCAGCATTCTGTCCCATTTGAAAACCTTTTGTTAGGTTTTGTAAATATAGTTGACAGTCAAAGATTTTATCGTCAAACAGAATATGAGACATTCTCGCTATCAGCAGATAATATATATTGGTGATCGTCGCTTGACCGAGATAAAACCCTTCTATGCCGATTTCTCCCAAGTTATCCGTTTCAAATCCCGTAACAACATGAATAATATCGTGAGTTTGTCTGATTCTTCCGAAAAAAAAATGATATCGATCGTACTCTTGCTGAGAAATAAAAGGAAAATTTTCTAAGTTATTACGAGCCATATGTTCTGCGTAAATATAGCCGAGAGTGTTGGTTGGCATCTTAATTAATTCTTCAAGAGGATGCACGGGATTATAATTCTCTTGAAATAGCTCTTCTAAACCAGGGATATTATCGTATATGAGTTGTTCCGCTTTCTCTTTATTTCTTTCAATGATAGTATCTCGGACTGACTCAGATATTCCAAGAATATTGTTTAGTGAGCAGGGATTGACTGCTAAACCAATCATCTTGACTAAAATATCGGTAAATTCTGAACCAGTATAACCATTATGCATCTGCCTTTTCCTCAATCGTTAACTATTGATTACCCTTCACTTGTAAAAACTTAGCTTTTGATTCATCCAATACCGTTGGTTTAACTGGGAAGTAGCCCAAACTAGAAATTTCTTCGTTCACATAAGTCAAGTAATAGTTAACAAAACCTGCTACTTCCGATCGCTGCCGAATCGCTTTGGCATCCGCATAAATATACAGCGGACGAGTTATCGGATATGTTGACAGAAAAGGGTCTACTCTATCAATAGCGATAGCCCTCAACTTGTCTCGGTTTTGTTGATAGGAGGCATACTCTAAAAAGCCAACCATGTAAGGATTAATTAAAGCTTCTGAGTGCAACTGCTCTACAAAGTCATAAAATACCGTATTGGGAGCATTAGTAAGTTGGCTGACGTTCCCTTGGAAAATAGCTTGGGAAAGCAGGTCAACAGAGCCTCCAGTACCAGACCCCGCTGGGACAATGCGTTTAATCAGCTCTTTTGGCCATTTGGGATTGACATCTGACCAATGTTGAACAGTAAATACCTTTGCTAGTTCGTCGCGCGTCAGACTGTGTGGGAGGAAACTATTCTGAGAACTGACTACAATGGTCACAGCATCGGTGGCTATTTGAAAGTTGATCGGCTCAACACCTGATTTGGCACAGGCTGCTAACTCCTGACTGGTAATCGGGCGAACTGCATTGACAATATCTACCTTTTTATCCTCGCAAAATAGCTTGAAGCCAACCTGAGTATCAATACCAGCGAGATTAATCTTGCTGGGATACCCGTCTTGGATAAAGCGTTGAGCAATAGCCTGACTAATCGGCAAAACTACCTGACTTCCTGATATAGCTAATGTTCCCTCTAGCTCCAGGGGATTGACTTCGGGTAATACAATCCCCTGTTTAGCTGAGTCTTGATTTGAGGGTGATTTAACTAATTTTCCCTCGACTTTCTGAATACCCAAGTTTTCTTTGGAAGCTTGATCCGCACTAGCTTGATTGCCAATATTTGCTTGTGAGGTTTTGGATTGACCAGCGCAGGCTGTTAATACTAAAACTAGGTTGAGCAAAAATAAGTAATTTATGTAAATTTTTGCTCTACTTATTCTCATCCTGATTGATGACATATATGGGAACCACCCAGGTAGTTAGGAGGGAAATTGAAAAAAATAGGAAGTTTGTTAGTGTATTTTTAGTCTCCTTTTTGGAAAAATGTAGTGTTTACTTGACCTGAATGTAGCGTATTTATTTGAGGCAAAATTTAAACTTTACCACTAAACAAAATCTACACTATTTAACCGGAAAAGTCAACCCTAAAATTACCAAACAAATAACTATTTTAGCGCTAATTTCAGGATAGCAAGAGGCAGGATGCAGAAGGTAGGAGGCCGGAAACAGAAGTAATAAAAGCTACCTATTTGTGCGATCGCTCGTGTCCGGCATCCCCTTAGCGGTTGCTATAATTCTATAAAAATTCAGGGTTAAAAACTCCGCTTTCAGGGCGGAATGTTTTTGTAAATCCCATCCGAAAAACCTCACGCTTCATCTGTTAACAGTCCACAGTCAAAAGTCCACAGTCAACAGTTTAACTATCTTCTCACTGGTATTCGGCTACCATTGTTATTGCTCGGTGGCTTCACATCCTCCTTAATTCCTTTGGCAACTAGAACCATTTTTTTGCGTTCTTCGATATATTGGAGAAATTCTGAGGCAAATTTGTGGTTAGATTCAATTGCTTCGACAATCTTTTCGGCGGGAATGACTACAACCTCAACATCTGCCTTGGCGATCGCTGTAACTGGACTTACCTCTCCTGGAAAGATAGCCATTTCACCAAAGGCTTCGTTAAGTTCAAGCTCGTCCACTATCTTGCGATCGCCTTTTTCATCTTTTAGGTAAGCCTCTCCCGTACCCTTGAACATAATATAAAGTCCCTCGTCTTCTTTGCCTTCCTGAATAATTAGCTCACCTTGGCCGTAGCTTTTAAATCTAGCTCGTTGGGCCAATTTTTCAATTTGATTGTCATTGAGCGTTAGGAAATATGGGAGCGATCGCAAATAAGTTATCAATTCCGGTTGGCGGTTCTCTACTACTTGGGGAATTCGGCTTGGTATCCCTTGTTGAGCATCGACGCTGTACTGAACGGCGATCGGATAAGGAGCGGTAAAACCATAACGTTTAGTTAGATAATAAAGTCGGACTTTGAGTTCAGGAGCAACGATACCAGCTTTTTCGGGCAGCACTTTATACCAAAGGTCGTAGGTGATACTGGAGTCTCCATAGGAACTAACCTCCGCAAAACCTTTGCCTTCGATCGGATCTATACCCTCGAACAAGCTATTTAGTGCTGGAATCACTTCATTAGGAGAGTCGTCGTAAGAAAAGCTGGCAGAAATATTTTTCCACATTGCTCCCTGGCCGTAATTGATAATCTTTGCCTTCGACAACACTCCATTGGGAACGTTTAATTTCCAGGCAGGAGTTCCTATGGTGACCGACCACCAGTTTTGCTCTAGTACCCGCCCCTGCTTTCCGTCTACCTCAATCCAATCACCGGTTCTGAATGGTTTGGCAAATAGCAGCAGCAATCCTGATACCAAGTTGCTGAGGGTATCTTGCAGCGCTAGGGCAATTACTGCTGAAGCTATCCCCACACTGGAGCCCAAGCCAGTAAAACTTATATCCCAAACTCCATTGAGAATGTAATAGCCAATGGCTAAGATCACTACACCCCTAGCTACCTGAAAAAACAGGTTAGGTACATGAATTTGCCATTTAATAGTTTCTTTTTTTGTCGTCAGTAGGGCATTGACTAAAGAAAGTCCCGCTACAATAACGGCAACCCAAGTTAACGTTTCCACAAAACGTGCCCAGGAATCTTTGCCAGCGACGTTCAAAAGCTGCCGCATTACCAATAGCACGGCTAACGGCGGTAAGAGATACTCGCGCACCTGACGCAGACCCACTGCTAAGGGGTGTTGCTCGCGTTCCAATCTTGCAGCGGCTTCACCAAGCAATATGCCAAACAAGGGAAATCCCAGCCCTAAAAGCAATAGCCATCCCAGAAGTGATTTATCCATGACTTTTTTTTAACGAATGATAAACAATGAGTAGTAAGTATTTTTCAGCAGCTTTCGATTAGTTAGAATTTGGCTTTACTGAACATGAATGGTTATTAGTCAAGCCCTCTCATCGGCGGATTGTTTTTAGAACTGGGCGGAGGGTTAAATTTCCGTATTAAACATCTCGCTCTCAACAGTCAAGTGTCTACTGTTTAAACGCTTATTTTTCCAAACTCAACTTCTGCTACTTATTTCCTAATTTTGCTCAGGAATATGTAAACTTCTTTCCATACTTTTCGCCCTGGCGTAGTAAACTATTCAGCCAGACCTTGCTGGATTTATATTGGTTACTTATCTATATCAGGTTAAGTTGTTTAAGTCAAGCTATTTTCAAGTTTTTTGCAGGTAAATTATTCTGTGAGGCCAAGTAGGAAAAGTAGGAAAAGTAGGAAAAGTAGGAACCTAGTATATTTGTTAGACGATCGGGATTAATAGCCTTGACAAAGGCTTGCAAAAAAACGTAATATTGATCGACATGTTGTTTAAAGAAACTAGAAATGTTACGCAGAATAAAAATGGCAAAAAACAAATGACTTTACAGGACAACGGCACCAGTCACTTCTGATTCGATGCTGTGGTTGTTGGCGGTGGGATTATTGGTAAATCGATCGCCTTTGAACTAGCCCGTTCCGGTTTGAAGGTGGTGCTGATCTATCTCCAACAGCAGAATAGTGATGGAGCTTCGCTGGCTAGTGGTGCTATGTTGGGCGCATACGGCGAGATTACTGCCGACCAAGAGACTCTCGAAGAACAGCTTGAACTGGAGTTTCGGATCAAAGCCCAGAAGATTTACCCTGATTGGCTCGATAGCGTGAGGGAGGCATCGGCGCAAGAGATATTTACCACAGAAAGGACATTTATTATCGGTAACAGTGCAGGCGATCGCGATCGCGCCAATCTCAAGCGCATGAAAGCCCAACTAGAAACCTATAATGAACCCCATGAGTGGGTCGATCCAGACGACGTTCCCGGTTTAGATGCCAACAATTCCTACCCAGCGTACCAAGCTTTGTTTATCCCCGGTGAAGGGTCAGTTGATTTTCACAACTTACTGTCAGCCCTTGAGGTGGCGATCGCACAACATCCCAAAGGGGAAGTCTTAGACGAGAGAGTTGAATCATTGCTTTGAGCTAGATAATTGGCAGGGGTTGATGCAACTTGTTGAGGATTGGGTGATTATCGCTCTCGCGGTGTTTACTTCTAGGTGGACATGGCAGCACTTGCTGTCAAACTGTACTAGCAACTTGAGTTAATTATTTTATGAATTCTGTAAGATACTGGGTTAATTGGGCTGGTAATGTTTCTTCTCAACCGAGTTCTTATCATGAGCCAACGACTGAAGATGAAATAGTCTCTTTGGTTAAGTCTATAGCTAATGTTGGTGAGCGCATTAAGGTAGTTGGCTCTGGTCATTCATGTTCTAGAATTGCTGCTTCTAATGGAGTTCATTTAGTTTCATTAGTCAAATATAACAAGGTACTAGAAATCAAAAGTGAAGCTTGTACAGTTACCGTTCAAGCGGGTATTTCCCTAAAACAAATTAATAATTTTATTGAACATCACGGATTAGTTCTTTCAAATATTGGTACTATCTCAGAACAGACAATTGCAGGGGCTATTAGTACAGGCACTCATGGAACGGGTATCAACTTTGGTGGTATTTCACAACAGATAACGGCTCTAACTATGGTATGTGCTAATGGGGAAGTAATTTCTTTGTCAAAAGAACAAGAACCGGAATTTTTTGCAGCGGCTCTGGTGAGTTTGGGGTGTCTAGGAATTATTTCTACAGTAACTATTTCTTGTGAATCTGCTTTTAATTTACGTTGGCTGGGGAGTCCAGCTACTTTAGACTACGCACTAGAACATCTCGAAGAGTTAAATCAATCGGAACACTTTGCATTTTGGTGGTTCCCTCATACGAATTATGTTTATTTGATGAGTAGTAATCGGACAGCTCAACCGATCGATCCTCCAAAAAATGCTATTGTTATTTGGTTTAAAGACGTAATATTGGGAAATTACCTTCATGAAGTTGCTCTCTGGTTATCAGTTCATGTTCCTGGGATCGTCCCAACAATTAATCAGTGCTTTCGTTACTTGTTTTTCAGCAGTCAACGAGAGCGGATTGCTCTGAGTTACCAAATTTTTAACCTAACTATTCTAATCCGTCAGTATGTAATGGAATATGCTATTCCAATCGAAAATACTGCTACAGCTATTCGTAAGCTGCGTGATTTGATTGATGAGGCAAAATTTAAAGTTCATTTCCCTATCGAAGTTCGTTTTTCAGCCAAAGATGATGCTTGGCTGAGTCTTTCTTATGGAAGAGAAACTTGTTTCATAGGGGTTATCATCTATCGCCCTTTTGGGCAGGAGATTCCTTATGAAAATTACTTTCAGCAGGTGGATGCGCTAATGATTTCTTTGGAAGGTCGTCCTCATTGGGGAAAAATCCATTATCAGAGTACAAATCATTTCCGTAAACTGTATCCAAAGTGGGACGAATTCCTAACTATACGTAACAGTCTTGATCCAAAATATATGTTTATCAATGACTATCTTGAAAGGATATTTTTTGATGAGGCATAGATAATAGTATAGAAGGGAAATAAGTATGAAAGCGTTAGTATTATGCAATATCAATCAGCTAGAATTGCGTGAAATATCTCGTCCTGAAGCAAAACAACATGATGTTTTGGTACGTGTTTCAGCAGTAGGACTATGCGGCACCGATTTTCACATTTTTTCTGGGCAAGCCAATTATAATATAGATCGGCGAGGAAAGGTTATTCCACTGATAGAACAGCCGCAGATTTTAGGCCACGAAATTGTTGGTGTTATTGAAACACTAGGGAGCGAAGTTAAAGATTTACAGGTAGGCGATCATGTAATTATTGATCAGGGGTTAAACTGCATTAGCAGACGGCGAAAGCCGAATTGTGAATACTGTACCAGTGGCGATTCCCATCAATGTCAGTTTTACAAGGAACATGGCATCACTGGGTTACCAGGAGGACTAGCCGAATACATAGCGATTCCTGCTGTAAATACCATCCCTATTCCTTTTGATTTGGAAGATATTGCAGCAGCCCTGACAGAACCCCTTGGTTGTATCATTCACGCCTCAGATAGGGTTGCACGCTGTTACAAACGTTATGAAATCAACGCTGAAGATAGTAATAAACGTGTGCGGTCAATCCTAATTTTTGGTGCAGGACCAGCAGGGCTATTATTCATTCAATATCTTTACAAAGTTCTGAGATATGATGGCTTGATTTTAGTCAGCGAACCGAATCAGCGAAAGCAGGAGTTAGCTAAAAGTTTCGGTGCGGAAGTTATTGACCCCAAAACTGTTGATTTAGTTGAAGTTGTGCAAGAAAAGACTGGTGGACGGCGAGTGGAGTATTTAATTGATGCTTGTGGCGCTGGTTCCGTCTTCAACTCTATTCCTGCCTTAATCCGCAAACAGGCTACCGTTTTACTCTACGGCTACGGTCATGCAGGTGTAGATTTGAGAGTGCTCAATAACTTGCAGTTTATGGAACCAACGCTGGTTGCTGCTACCGGGGCGTCAGGAGGGTTCCGTAGTGACGGACGCCCATTAATTTACGAAAGGGCACTTAGCTTCCTTGCAACAAACCACATCGATGTGACTTCCTGGATTACCCATTGTTACCAGTCCTTTGAAGCTATTCCTCAAGCCTTTACTAAGGATCACCTAGAACCGGACTATATTAAAGGAGTAGTAGCGCTGACTGGGTAAAGCTACTTCAAACTGTTCCTCGCCTCATTGAAACAGTATTGGACACTAATTGGACAGCTTTGTGTACGCTATATTAGCGTTTACCAGCTAGATTGATTGTGTAGCAAGTAATTCAGGGAAATTTTAGTACATTTGCACGGGAAAACTTCTTTCTTAATGAAAAAACAACAGCACATTCTCTTTTCATACGGTTGTCCTCCAAAACAAGGTTTTGGTAGCCCAATCATTGTTAATCGACATCTAAGGCGGCTTTCAAGCAACTGGGAAATATCTATTGTTGCACCACAACAGTCTTTTACTGGCATAAATTTTCCAGACTTTTGGCAGCCTATCCCCTTACCAATGCGTAGATGGTGGTGGCTTCCTTATTGTCCTCAAATATCCAAATTACTTGAAATTCGCTTTTGGTATTGGCAACTTGAATGTGAGAGAGTTCTATTACAAAAGCGACCAACAGCAATTGTCACCGTCCTTTACGATATTTATTCTATATTTGCTGCTTACCTTGCAAAAACGTGGCAGGTTCCTCTGTCTGTCATTATTCACGATCAAGAAGAAGTTAGGGCCAAATCTGAGGTGGAACACCATTTAATTAGAAAAAACTGGAAAAGTGTTTTGAACCAAGCTACTAAAATTTGGTCAGTATCACAAGAACTCGGTGATTTGTACAAAGTGAACAACCCTGATAAAATCAGTACTCTGATTCCAATTCCTGAGGGGAGTAATCAAAGCTTTGCCAGATGGAAAGATAAATTTACAGCTTCTCCTGTCGTTGCCTACGCTGGAAATATCTATCCAAGTCAAATTTCTTATATTCATAGCATTGCCTCTACTTTACAAAAAATCAACGGCACTTTTTTACTAGTTACCCCCAAAAATAGACCTGGTGTAGTAGAGTTGCTCAATGCTTTTCCAAACATTGAGTATCAAGAACCATTTCCAAGAAATGCAGATGTCATCAGTTTTTTGGAAAATAAAGCAAGTTGCATACTAGTGCTTTATCCCTTTAATCTCTCTGAGTTCCCTTGGGGAGCTACTTCTTTTCCGAGTAAGTTAGTTGAGTTTTCTCATTTAGGTCTGCCAGTTCTTATCTTGGCACCCCCAGATACAGCTTTGGGAAGTTGGGCAACAAAGCATAACTGGTACAGCTATCTAAGTAGAATGGATGAAGAAAAACTCTTCCAAATTATCAATCAGCTTACAGAGAAAGAAAAATGGATTCAGATGGCACATCAGTCTCAAATTGTTGCTCAGAGTGAGTTCAATCCTAACCTGATTCAAGCTCAGTTTGAATCTGAGATAGCAACAGCAAGATGATCGGTATTTGGGAAAAAAGAGTTGTTTGCGACTACCTAACATACAAGAATGATGCTCCCGTACTTGATATAACCTGAGGATAGCCATGATAGTTTCTAAAATCAATCAATCTACCAGCAATCCTTCATTCGCTTGGGTCACGCTTTGCACAACTCGATCTTACCTCCCTGGTATCCTTGTGTTAGCCCGCTCATTGCGTCAATGTCAATCGCGATACCCATTGGTTGTAATGGTGACCCACGACCTCCTGATAGACGAAGCAGCCAGTGCGCTGACGCAAGAACCTAACATTCGCCAACGTCTTGTGTCTCCGATTCAGCCAAGTCCACAGGCACATACTGAGTATGCTTATGCAACGTTCAGCGAGGTGTGGACGAAACTTCGCTGTTGGGAACTCGTTGAATTCGCAAAACTGGTTTTCTTAGATGCAGATATGTTGGTGCTGCGTAACATGGATCATCTGTTTGAAATCGAACTAGCAGTTCCTTCAGATGAATTAGTGTTTTCTAACTCGACATTACCAACGGAAATAAAATCAAACTTACCCTTCTTGGCTGCGGTGGATGCTTGCGTGTGTAATCCCCTTGGTCGTCCCAACTACCCATCCTGGTGGGTGCCAGAAAATTGTCGTCACAGCCATGTCACATCAGGCATAACACCACTTGCCAACCCAGGGTACTTCAACAGTGGTCTATTTGTTTTTCACCCCAATGTTGCTATGGCAAATGACATGGTTAATAAGATACAGACCGCATCAGAAAACTTATCCCGTTATCTATTTCCAGACCAGGATTTTCTGAATGATTACTTCAAAAGCCAATGGCTCAGACTCCCTTATGTGTATAACGCTATGAAAACAATGAAAGTGGCTCATCCAGATTTATGGAATTTACAGAATATTCATAATCTTCACTATATCATTAACAAGCCCTGGAATATCGATATAAAGAGTAGTTCGATCAACGAGGAGCAATTCTACGATCTCTACGAGATATGGTGGGATTTTTCTGAGGGAGCGACACGCGCCCCGTAATTTAAGTGATGTAAAGGTTGAACCGAATTATGGTAAAAAAAAAGAGAGATTAGCTATTATCAACAATCTCTAGAGCAATCCTAAATGATTTTCTATATCTAGAGCAATCATCAATGATTTTCTGTGTGTAAGTATATTGACGTATTTTGGGGAAATCAAATTTATGTTCGTTAGTAAAAAACTCTCTCCAAAAATTTGACAATCTTAAAAGACCTACATAAATACCAATACTTTCTTAAAAAGTTTTTAGCTTGTAACCAAATATCTTCAACGGGATTCTGTTGGGGAACATTGGGAGCAAATAAAATACAAGTAATTGACCAATTATCAGGTTATTTGTCACCATTTAGTTCTAATAAAAATTCTCTAAATTCTCCATATTTATGATAACTAACTCCATCCCAAACCAAGATAATCTTGCGATTTTTATATTTATTTTGTAAGTATTTTATGAATTTAAATGTTGGTTTTTTATCACCAGATGGATGGCTCTAAATATCGATATCGCTTTTAATTAAAGATTCTCTCATAAGCTAAAGAAGCTATTTCTTTTTCCCTATTTTTTTGTTGCAGTTGTAAGTTATTCATTTTTTTAGGATCACAATCAAGTATTGCATATAATTGCATCATAGTCTTGATAATGATTTAGGATTGCTATAAACGAAGATAGGGATAGTTTGTATGATATCGAGCGGAAAGTACCACGAGATACAAATGAGCCACTCACGTAGGCGGGTTTCCTGACTTGAGTGAAGTGGCATCCTCCTTGCTTGAATCCCACGTTTTTCAAAGTGGGTTCCTCCTGCCTCCTGCCCCCTGCCTCCTTCAAACTCCTATCTTCTCCAACTCCAGTTCTGCTGCTGCCTCTTTCATAATTTCGCTCAGGAATGTGTAAGCTTCTTCCCATGCCTTTCGCACTGGCGTAGTAAACTCTTCACCCAGTCCTTGCGCTAACGCCCACAGCAAAGCTTCGCCGACGGTATCGTAATATTCAGCCTTGACACCGAAACCCGCATGGCTGCGACCCAGCTTCTGGACGGGACCGATAATTTTATCGGGGTGACGCAAACCTTCGACTGCGATAGCAAGCGTAGCCATTAACTTACGTTCCTGTTCTTTCATATCCCCCTTAAACAGAGGACGAAAAGAAGGTTCTAATTCAAACAGCCGATTGTAGAAAAGTTCGGCAGCCTTCTCAGAAATAGGCTTGATTTTGGCGAAGGATGACTGAACCAAGTCCACCTGACTTGTAACCAACTTTTGGGCCGTTACTAACGTCCAAGTTTCTACATTTCCTAGGTTTTCAATATTCACCGATGGGTTCTGCACGAATGTGTAGCTATCTGCTACCCGTTCATACACACTCTGAGTTAGCAAAAGATAGTTCAACTCAGTTTGGCTATGTAAGTGGCTTGCCAAATACACTGTTTCGCCCCAGATGCTGTACGCAAATTTCTGGGTTCCGACTACTCCTGCTGTGATTGGACCCGCATGAATGCTGATGCGTAAACCCAAAGCAAAATTACGACGACCATTTTCTCGGCGTTGAATAATGTCTAACATGGCTAGAGCAAAATCAACCGTTCGTTTGCTGTGGTCAAATCTGACTTGGGTGAGTCCACACACTGCTACATAATCTGTACCAAGAGTGTTTTGCCGTTCTACGCCAAAATGTTCGGCCGCTTGGTCAAATTCATCAAACAGTCTGGTAAGCAGTTCTGTTACCTCTACCGGTGACATTTGCTTGCTCAACTCAGCAATACCTGCTACATGGGCATTGAGAATGGTTACTTGCTTGAGGCTATCGGCAATTACTAACTCTCCTTCGTTTCGGCGTTGGACGATCGCACTGGGTAGGATATTATGCAAGAGAATCTCATTTTCTTGCTTCTTGGTTTCCAGTTGCTCCTGTGTTTGGCGTAATTTGTTCGCAACCTCTTTGAACTCTGTTGCCAATTCCCCAAACTCGTCTTGGGATTTCACATCAACGTCCACATCCAGTTCACCGGCACTTAGTCTCCGGGCGCTATCAGTCAAACGACGCAGGGGAGATGTGAAAATCTTTGCAGCAATTGCCGCTAAAAACGCCGTTCCCAGTAGAAAAAGCACCGCCGCAATCAACAAAATTACCTGTAAAGTGTAAAGCGGACGATAAGCTTCGCCCACCTCCATTTCTGCCAGAATCGCCCAATTTAAGCCGTTCAACTTCAAAGGAGCGTAGGAACTCAATACCTCTGCCCCCCGATAGTTGCGGTCTACCATCATGCCTTGTTTTCCTGCTAAGGCAGCTTGAGCGGCTGGACTGTTGATTTTCTGTAAGCCAATGGTAGTGTTGAAGTTCTCCATCAGTTGCAGAGTTGTCTGGTCAGTCCCCGTGTAACGAACAGTGTTTTGATATTTTTTGGGGTCTTCAACCCAAAAACGGGATGTCGAACGCATTAAGGAATCCGGTCCGACTAAATAAGCTTCCCCCGTTTTCTGCAAACCGCTGCCTTCCCAATTATTACTCCTGCTAATAGCCTGGTCGATTTTTTCAATGGGAATTTGCACCGCCAAAATGCCAATCATGTTAGAACCGCTATAAATGGGCGTAGCTACGAAAGCGGCTGGAGCGTTATAAGAGGGGCGGTAAGGTTTGAAATCAGCAACCTGAATGCTACCTTGTGTAGGATTTGACTGGACTTTCTGCAGCAAATCAGTTAGTGAACTCTGAGCGTAAAAACCCTGTAGTCGATTAGTGGCAAAATCTGTTTCTTTAAAATAGGAATAGATGATATCCCCAGTTTTATGATTAATCAAAAATAAATCGTAATAACCGAATTTTTGGATAATTCCTGCAAATATTTTTTGATATTTGGCATGAGCTTTGCTGTAATTGCTGCCATCACCAGCATCTAGTAGCTTGTCTTTTTTGCCGACTGGATTGGGATTAGAAGCAATGTAGTGATACTGGAGATAGCGAGCTGCTTGTCCGGTGGGACGATAGACACTGGGGTTCAGTTCTTGTGGGGATAGATTACTTTTCAGCCTAGGGAAAAATTGCTCGGTGTAGTAAGTATCCAACGCTGTATCCCATTCGGCGGGAACAAAGTTGCGCTCCAGGTTGCGGAAACTCCCATTCAAATCCACCATCGCTTTAACAACGTTGCTGTCTGCTGCCAGCATTCCTACTTGGTTGTTCAAATTTTCAAAGTACGATTCAAACTGCTCGGCTTTGGTGCTGCTGATACCTGCAAGTTGCTCGGCGATTTTGCTTCTGAGGGTCGCTTGTGTTTGATACCAACCAATCCCACTAACTACCACTACAGAACCGAGGCTAACTCCTAGGAGCAACGCTTGCATCTTGGATTGAATTGTCCAGTCGCCGAGTAGTTTGAGATTACCCAGTTTGAGATTACCTAGGGAGCTATTACGGAATTCACGCAATCGATTTAGGGAATTTAACATCTTTTTTACTAACTAGAAATAGTGCTGTAGATACCAATAAACCAAGAATTTTGATGGGAGCCTCTCACTTTTACATCCCAGCTACAAATTGGATTTTTGAGGCAGGATGCAGGATGCAGGAGCCATAAGAAATATTTTTACAAATAGGAGATGCTCCCAGTTTGATATTTTTTCGAGGCTTGTTTAAGCTGGCTTGTTTAAGCTTTTTATTGTGGAACTTATATTTCTTACTTATCTATATCAGGTTAATTTGTTTAAGTCAAGCCATCTTTCAAAGATTTTATAGGTAAATTATTCTTGGTGTTAAAGTAGGAAAAGTAGGAAAGGTAGGAAAGGTAGGAAAGGTAGGAACTTATTATAATCACGATTAAAAAATTAAAAAATAGCTTAGGATGGGTTTAGTTTTCACAATACAGGTCAACCCATGCTAACTGAACTTCAAAAAAAGAAATTGACCTATTATTTTCATACATTTGACGCTGATAAAAATGGGACATTGGAAAAGTCCGATTTTGATAAAATTGTCAGTGGTGTTGCAGAAGCTTACAACATCACACAGGATTCAGAAACCTACTCATATATTTCCTCAACCTATGGTAAGCGCTGGGAGGCTCTTGCCAAAGAGGCAGACACAAATGGCGACAATAAGGTGAGTTTAGATGAGTGGCTTTCCTATCAAGACAAGTTAGTAAACGATCCCAAAAGCGATTTTCTGTGGCTGAAAATAGCAAGTATGTTTTTCGACATTCAGGATGTAGACAAGGACGGTTCAGTAAGTCTTGAAGAATATAAAGTTATGTACAAAATTCACGGAATTGGTGATGATAGTTTAGCCGCAGAAATTTTTACCAAGCTGGATTTCGATGGGGATGGCAAAATCAGGAAAAATGACTACCTGAATCTAGTTGCTGATTTCTACTTGAGTGACAATCCACAAGCGCCCGGTAACTTGTTCTTTGGTGCTTACGAGTAAGCTGACACTTAAAGATTCAGAGCGCAGATAGATGTTGCCTGAGAATCTGAAGTCATCGGATTCTCAGGCAAATTTTATCTGCAATCCCAGCAATGTGTATCTAAAAAATAAACAAGGAAGATTCGATAGTTACCCTAATACATATTGGGAGCATCTCAATTTGTTTGTGGACGAGATCAAGCTGGTGAATCGAGACAGAGCGATCGCTAAATTCAGCCCAGTTGAGCGAAAAGTTATGAAAATCTTAAATCTAGCCTTAGTCTTGGGAACAAGCGACAACAAAGTATTAGTATAGATGAAAAAGGTATGAATATAAAGCCTCAGAAGCCAGCTTCTTTAAAAATAATTTTTAAGCCGAGCAATGCCTCGTTAATGCTCATGAACGTAATTAATTCAAGTGAGATTCTTAAGCGCTATGCCGAGCATGAACGAAATTTTCAAAATCTTAACCTTAATCGAGTTGACCTGAAGGGCTCTAACCTACAGGGAATTGATTTTAGTTATGCCAATCTTAATAGTGCCGATTTGAGTTCCACCAACTTAAGCGATACAAATCTGATTTGGACTGATTTGAATCGAGCCAGCTTAAAACAGGCAAACTTAAGTCAAGCCAGTCTGCTCCACAGCAGCCTTTTTTGGGCGGATTTAAAGGAAGCCACATTAGTTAACGCCAACCTAAGTCATGCTCTCCTAAATCATGCAAATCTAACTTCTGCCTGTTTAAAGGGTGCTAATTTAAGTGAAGCGTCTTTACAAGGCGCTTGTTTGGTTCAAGCAATTCTGAGTCAAGCCAATTTATTGAAAGCAAACTTGAAAGGGGCGGATTTTACGGCAGCCAATCTTGATGAAGCAAATCTGCGTCAGACAAATTGGGAAGGTGCTATCTTAAGCCAAGCCTCGTTACAGCGAGTTGATCTGGAGGAGAGCCAGCTTAATGAGGCAATTTTAAAGAGAGCTGATTTGACAGAGGCTGATTTGGTGAGGGCTGATTTGAGATATGCTGATTTGACAGAAGCAATTTTGTGCCGAGCTGCTCTAGAGTTAGCCAAGTTAGTGGGCGCTGACTTAAGCCGTGCTAATCTAAAACGAGCCTCTCTATTTCAAGCCGATCTAGAGGGGGCAGTCTTACGAGATACCAATCTGGTTAAGGTCGATCTCAGACACGCCAATTTTAAAGATACTCAGCTAATGGGTGCTGATTTCTCTGGTTGTCGCGTCAAAGGAGCCTGTTTTACAGAGGCTCAAGGGTTAACTTGCCAACAGAAGCAGTGGCTCAGAGCCAATGGAGCCTTGAATATCCCAACCTAGTGCAAGAAGGCAGGAGGCAGGAGGCAGAAGATAGGAGGCAGGAGGCAGGAGGTAAGAGGCAGGAGGCAGAAAGCAGGAGGCAAAAAGGAAGAAAGCTTGTACAGTAAGCTTTTTGAGCTGGTGTTATTTCCGCCGTGATGTACTAGCAAATTGTTTTTTGAATGAAAAATCTTGAAGAACTTGTTGAATTTGCGATCGAGTTAGTTGCTACAGAAACAGGGTTTTCTCTTAACTTTATTCAAAAGGTAATCTTGCGAGAATCTCTACTTGAATACAAAAAAACTTACGCTCAAATTGCTGAAGAAAATAATTATTCGGAAAGCTATATTAAGTTTTCAGTTGCCCCTAAACTATGGCAGTTGCTTTCACAAGCGATCGGTGAAAAAGTTAATAAAACGAATCTCCCGGCGCTGCTAGAACAGCATTTGGTAAATCAGAATAATCGTCAGGAGACTGATACAACAACAGCAATGTCTGGGGTGGGCTTGACTGCGGAACACTACGTTTTAGAATCTCCTGAAGGACAGGTTCCCCTCGCTTCGGGCCTGTACATTGAGCGATCGACCATTGAACAAACCTGTTATCAAGAAATTCTCCAACCCCGTGCATTCATTCGTATTAAAGCACCCCGAAAAATGGGGAAGACTTCCCTAATCGCACGCATTTTGGATTATGGGAGCAGTCAGAATTACCACACAGTAAGACTTAGCTTACATTGCGCTGGCACACAGGTGTTTGCTTCGAGCGATCGCTTCTTACGCTGGTTGTGTACCAATGTCACTCAGCAGTTGGGTTTGGTATCTAGATTAAATGACTACTGGGATGAGGATATGGGAGCCTTGATGAACAGCACGATTTATTTTCAAGGTTATATCCTCAAGGAAATCTCTCACCCTATTATTTTAGCACTAGATGGCATCGACCAATTATTTCAGTATCCAGAACTCGCTGGTGATTTTTTCGTTTTGTTGCGTTCCTGGTATGAGGAAACAAAGGATACTTCGGTTTGGCAGAAGTTACGAGTCGTGATGGCTCATTCCGTTGAAGTTTACATTCACTTACCCACTAATCGCTCTCCGTTTAATGTAGGATTGGCGATCGAACTGCCGACATTTAGCCCAGAACAGGTGCAGGATTTAGCCAAACGTCACGGATTTCAACTCACGAAACTTGAGCTCGATCGGTTAATGAAGCTGACTGGTGGCTTTCCGTATTTAATTCGTCTAGCGTTGAATCAAAGTAGCCGCTTGAATATTCCTATGAAAATGTTACTTCAAGATGCTACAAGTGATAGGGGAATTTATCAAAAACATCTTCAGTATCAGTTGGGTAATTTCCAGCAATATCCTAAATTAGCTGACGCTTTTGCTCCGGTTTTAACGGCTCCAGTTGAGTTAGAGAGAGAGGTGGCGTTTAAATTAAAAAGTTTAGGTTTGGTGCATATTACCGACAATCAATCAACTGTTAGCTGTGAGCTGTATCGAGACTACTTTTGCAATTATTTTTCTTAATTGTTGAATAGAGAAGTTGGGTTTTCTGAAAGCTATCGCACGATAGCATGAACTCTCTTGGCAAAGTAGTTCCTTGACATTGAAGCTACCCTACCTTTAAGGTATTTATTTGAAAATATAGCAGTCCTAAATCAGTCGCAAAATCGATCCCAATCAGAATCCTTGTAGTGCGAGCATCTTGCTCGCGTACTATTTTTAAAATCATTTAGGATTGCTATAGCGTTTTCTTAGCTGAGCAGGTACAACCAATCCTTATCCCTTAAGGGTTTTAGCTCTAAAAATGTACCTCACTTGACTGAGAAACGCTATAATCAAGTTTTTATGCCCCAAGATAGCTATCAACTCGGTGGCAGTTTAACCATTGATGCACCTAGTTACGTACAGCGCCAAGCCGACTCCCAACTGTATGAAGCCTTGAAGCAAGGAGAATTCTGCTATGTACTCAACTCCCGGCAAATGGGCAAATCCTCACTGCTGGTGCGAACCAAGCATCGCCTTCAAAAAGATGGCTTTCGCTGCGCCGCCGTCGATTTGAGTGTCGTGGGAAGCGAACAAATTACTCCAGTGCAATGGTACAAGGGATTCGTAGGTGACTTATGGCTACAGTTGGGGCTACTGGAAACCTTGAACCTGAAAACTTGGTGGCAAGAACGCAACGATCTCGGTTTACTGCAACGGCTGCGGTGGTTTATTGAGGAATTGCTACTGGTGCAGTTTCCCCAACAACGATTGTTTATATTTGTCGATGAAATCGACTCTCTGCTGGGGCTTAACTTTTCGATTGATGACTTTTTTGCCTTAATTCGCTTCTGCTATAACCAACGGGCAATCAACCCAGAATATCAACGTATTACCTTTGCCATTTTTGGGGTAGCAACTCCCTCGGATCTAATTCGAGACAGAACAAAGACACCGTTCAATATTGGCCAAGCTGTAGAACTAAAAGGGTTTGAGTGGGAGGAAGTGACTCCCTTAATTCAAGGTTTGGAAAAGACGGTGGAACAGTCTGCCTCGGTTGTGAAGGCAATTTTAGATTGGACGGCTGGACAACCGTTTTTGACTCAGAAGTTGTGTCATTTAGTCGTGCAATTGAGTCAGGGGACAATGGGGGACGGTGGCAAAATGAGTATTCCACTGGGTACGGAATCCTTCTGGATTGAGAACTTGGTCAAAACTCGCATCATTGAGCGTTGGGAATCGCAGGATGAACCGGAACACCTGAGAACTATTCGCGATCGCATTGAACGTAACGGTCAGCGGGCTGGTAGAATTCTAGGCATTTATCAAAAAGTTTTGCAAGGAATTGAAATAAAAAGTGATGATAGTCAAGAACAGATGGAATTGTTACTCAGTGGCTTGGTAGTTAGACACGAGGGAATATTAAATGTAAAAAATCGCATTTATCAACAATTATTTAATCTCCAATGGGTTGAAAAAAAATTAGTTGCATTGCGTCCTTACTCGCAGGCGTTTGATGCTTGGATAGCTTCAGGGGAGCAGGATAAATCTCGCCTCTTACGCGGACAAGCCTTAAAAGATGCTCAAACCTGGGCGCAGGGCAAAAGTTTAAGTGATTTGGACTATCAGTTTTTAGCTGCTAGCCAAGAAGTAGACAGACAAGAATTGCAATTATTTTTAGAAGCAGAACGTCTTAAAGAAGTAGAAGCTAGGCTGGCGCTAAAGAAAAAAAGTGCCAAACGCCAAACTTATTTGATTGCAGGACTTTCGTTCGCTTTAGCGATCGCGGTCGCAGCCGGAATATTCGCTTTCTTCCAGTACCAAAAAGCGAGCGTCAGCCAACGCAGTGAAGAAATTGAAAAAATTCAAGGAAGGGCCAGATATTCGGCAGCTCTCTTTGCCTTAGATCGAAGGTTAGATGCTTTAATTGAAGCGCTTAAGGCAAGAAGAGAACTAAAACATTTGGCATCAACCGACCAGCAGACAGAAACAATGGTGGAATTAGCTTTGCGGCGGTCAATTTATGGAGCCGTTGAATTTAACCGCTTTTCGGGTTTTGCTTCCGTAAATAGCAGATTAAACGTAAGTTCGGATGGCAAGATTATTGCTGTGGCAACAATCGGAGATGGCGTCCAAATTTGGCAGCGCGATGGCAGGTTGCTGGGCACCCTCAAAGGACATCAAGGCCCAGTTCTAGGAGTGAACATCAGCCCCAACGCTCAGCTCATTGCTTCAGCAAGCGGAGATACAACCGTCAAACTCTGGCGGCGTGACGGCATTCTGCTGAAAACGTTGAAAGGGTTTAAAGCTCCAGCTACCGACGTAAAGTTTAGTCCTGACGGAGAACTGATTGTTGCGGCCAGTGCGGACGGTACGCTGAAACTCTGGCGACAAGATGGCAGATTGCTAAAGACCTTGACAGGGCATGGCGCGATTGTTATGCAAGTAATTTTTAGCCCCGATGGAGAGCTGATTGCCTCGGCTTCTGACAATGGCACTGTCAAACTCTGGCATCGGGATGGCACATTGCTGAAAACACTTTCAGATATTCAATCTCCTGTTTTCTCAATTGCTTTTAGTCCTGACGGCAAAACCTTGGCAACAGGCAATGGAGACGGCAAGCTGCAACTGTGGCAGCGTGACGGCAGTTTGTTAAGGAGTTTTACCGCACACGATGCTGCAATTAACGCACTAGCTTTCAGCCGGAATGGGCAGACGATCGTCTCTGGCTCTGACGACAAGATGCTAAAATTCTGGAGTCTCGATGGTACTTCTTTGAATGCCGTTAAAGGCCATGACAGTACCATTAAAGATATTGCATTTAGCCCCAGCGGTGACACACTATTCTCTGCATCTTGGGATGGCACTGTAAAACTCTGGAAATTACGCAGTCCAATGCTTACAATTCTGCGGGGACATACGGCTGGAGTTTGGGGAGTCGCTTTGAGCAACGACGGACTGTTAGTGGCTTCATCAAGTCCGAAGGAGGTTATCCTCTGGCGCAAGGACGGGATTAGCAATAGGCGCTTAAAAGGGTCAAACGCTCAGTATAGCTCAGTTGCTATCAGTCCAGATGGTAAAACGATTGCTACTGTTGGTACAGACCAATCGGTCAAGCTGAGGAGTCCGAACGTTACATTGCTTCATAGTCTCAAAGGGCATCAGGGTAGTATTAGGAGAGTCGCTTTTAGCCCTGACAATAATATTGTTGCATCGAGCAGTAGCGATCGCACAGTCAGACTTTGGCGCGTTGATGGCAGCGAAATCGCTACTTTTAGAGGGCACAAGGCTGGGGTTTGGGGGCTGGCTTTTAGTCCCGATGGTTCGACACTTGCATCCAGCAGTGGCGACAAGACAGTAAAGCTTTGGCGTTTGGCTTCGGTTTTGAATAACAAAGGCGAGCTAGATTCTAAATCAGAGGTCAAAAGTGAGGACAGCTTATTCAAGACTCTTTCAGGTCATAATAGTTTAGTCACTGATGTAGCTTTCAGCCCTAATGGTGAATTGATTGCTTCAGTGAGTGAAGACAGGACGGCTAAACTTTGGAGTCGTGACGGTAAGTTACTGCATACTCTTCAGGGACATGATTCTGGGATTTGGAGTGTAGCGTTTAGCCCTGATAGTCAGACAATCGCTACAGGGAGTAATGATGGTACGATCAAACTCTGGAAGTCTGACGGTACATTGCTGACTAATCTAATTGGACATAATGCTGGGGTTAAGGGATTAGCTTTTGCTGCTGACGGCAAAACTCTGGCTTCGGCTTCTGAGGACAAGACGGTAATTTTGTGGAATTTAGAGCAGTCTGTAGAGCTAGATAAGGTAGTTGCAGTGGGTTGCGATTGGGTGCGAGATTATCTGCGGACAAATGCGGAACTGAAGGAAGAGGATAGATATTTGTGCGATCGATCTCCCCAATAAACATCAACAATATGAAGCTGGACGAACTTTAAGGTTAGAAGAGTAATATTCGTTCCCTCAAGGATTTTTGATGAATTAGAAAGGCTTTGGGAGTTTTTGGAGAGGTCTATTCATAAAAACCGTAAAGCTGACGGGGTGACAACCCCGTCAGCGATTGCACTCTTAGCGTGGTAGAAAAAAATTGGAAGCATATATTTGCCCTGGGGGGGTGACGACCCGCCCCAAACCCATAGTTAGTAAGGATTGAGCCAACTTGTGGTAAAAAAAGATAGGCAGCAGAATTATTACACGCTTGCCTATCCAAAAAATAATGATACTAAGATTCTACCAGAGTCCTGCGACAAAAATACCTGACGCCATCTCAGTTTTTGGTGATGACAGTTTTGCTATCCTTGATGCAGTCAGAAAAACAAGTGAGATTAGAGCGGCTATCCCGAGTATTTCCCTGTCTAATTACAGCCGAAAGTCGGCGACGTAAATTACAAAGATTTTTGGATTTACCGAACTTAACGATCGAATTAATTTGGTTCCCATTAATTACTTATTGGTTGACAACTTATTGCCGTGTTGGTACTCGCTTATCAATTGCAATCGATCGCAGCCAATGGGGCTGTATTAATTTGTTCATGGTTAGCTTAATCTGGGAGCGAAGAGCAATTCCATTATACTGGTCATTGTTACCCAAATTGGGCAGCAGCAACTTCGAGGAAAAAACGACAAATCTACAGCAAGTTTTACCGCTGTTTTCAGAATATAAAGTTATCGTTTTAGGAGACCGTGAATTTTGTTCGATCGACGCAAGGATTCTGGCTCAAGGAAAAGGGTGTGTCTTTTTGCTTAAGACTGAAGAAGAATCATCTTAATCGAAACAGAGGATTTAGTTTGGCAGCGATTAGATGAATTAGGAATAGTGCCGGGAACCTCTTTATATTTTCAAGGTAAAAGAGTGAGAAAAACTCAGCCTGCTACTGGATTTTATGTTGCTTGTAAGTGGAAAAGAAACTATGGGGCATGGAAGGTTGATGAAGCGTGGTTTATTCTCACAAATTTAGGTTCATTGCAGGCAGCGATCGATGCTTATAAGCAACGGATGGGTATCGAAGAAATGTTTCGAGATTGTAAAACAGGAGGCTACGATCTGGAAGGAACTAGCTTAAAAGGCAACCGACTGATTAACATAATTCTGCTGATGACACTCGCCTATAGTTTGGCAATATTTGAAGGTACTGAACTTCAGAAAAAGCAGGTAGTAAAATATGTATGTCGGCGTCAAGAACCTAAAAAAAGATATCGAAGACGGAGTACATTTGGTGTCGGCTTAGATGGAGAAAAGTGGGTTAATTATCTCGAACAATATTCTGATGAAGTGGAACAGTTAATGAAGTTAACTCGAAATAAACGTCGCTTTTATCAACAAGGTATGCGGGCTGCAACCCTGATTCGGTCTATCTCCTAGGCCTCTTTGTCACCCCCCCAGCGATATACCACCTTTTGTGTTTGAGTTCAAGGGGAAGGGTTGTCAAGTCAGTATATAGCAATCCGATCAGAGTCTCACACCACAACGCCCTCTTGTCTTCCTAGACTTCTTGTATAGCAAGACTTTCAGATTTTACAGATCTAGAAAATCACTTAGGATTGCTATAGTCTTGGGAGTACACAGGCAGTCTTTCGATAATTTGATTAAAATCAGCAAATTTCGTGCAGGAAAAATCAGCAAGTTTTCCTTCCTGGTTTAGAAAACCAACTTCATGCTCGATACCAAAATAAAACATAATTTAACCTTAAGTAAGAGAAGGGATTTGGGTAAAAATTCATTAACGCTCTTAATCGAGCCAAGCCTGTAGATAATTGTGGAATCGGAAAAACTTTTAGCCACTGTTGTATCAAGTTAAGGCTAATTAAAGATTGTAGTATTAATCTCAAGTTATTGAGATTGCTCTTCCAGCTTTTTTTTTCATCCCAGTCTTGATGTTGCTCAAAGCGGTGGAGAATTGGGCAGTTTTTTTCGGATGAAGTGCTGGGTGATGAAGTCCGGGAGTTGACGGCTGTATTAGACCTAGTATAGAGACCGATCATCAGGTAAGCACTACAAACGATTTCCCACCATTTTTCAATCTGTGAATATTGGGTGACTCGGAAATCTGCCCATCCTAATTCACTCTTACTTTGTCGAAAACCATATTCAATCCAAGTCCTATGTCCATACAAATTCCCAACTTCTTTAGCTAAGACTCCCGGCATTTGTGTCATCACATACCAGGTTTAATTTTCGGAAAGCATCTCTATATCCGTTGTGATCTCCCAGTAACGCAATGCTCTCTTCTTTCCATAAATAATTTCTCGAATATAGCGCTCTTGGAGGCTCCCATCGGAAAATATCCGCTCAAATTTACGCCATTTATTAGCTCTAACCCTTTGCTCTGAAGGCAACCGCACACTGTGGTTACTCCGAATGGCTACTGCGAATTGAAGGTTTAATCCTTGTAAACAGCGAATGAATGTACTCGTACTTTCTCCATACAAGCTATCAGCCATAACACAGTCTATTTCAAATCCCATTGCTTTAATTTCTCTAATCATTTGGCTGGCTATCTGGGGTTTGCTTCGGTAACTATCATTGAGTTTCAGTCGTTCTTTAGGTGTATAAATTTCAAACATTAATGGGAAAGTTAACCCATCTATTAGACCATAGCTCACTACAGCCACTATGCCATTGTCAACTTTTCCAAGTCGCCCTAAATATTGTCTAGCTACATAATCTGTGGCTTTTCCCTTCTTTGGATCTCCTGTGCAAGTCAATGATGATAACGATTTTTCGATCTTTAATAATTTTTTAAATTAATTATAGCCTTGTTTCTAGGGACTTTTTTTAGTAGAATGTCTAACAAATGCCTCTGCAATAATTTCTGACATGAGTTGTGCAAAGGGTATACCAGCAAGGTGCAAAATAGTGCCGATGGAACTTTGAGACTTTTCAAATAACGGAGAGAAAGGCTGAGAAGAGATACTACAATTTGCATTCACCTCAAGTACAAAAAGTTCTTGAGATGTTTTATCCATTCGTATATCCACTCTTCCATATCCATTACCACCTACCGCACAGTAAGCACGCTTACCTAGTTCCGAAACTTGGTCAGATAAGGAAGAAATAACTAGGTGACCAGACATATGGTCTTCCACTTCACTGCGAAATTTACGAGACTTAAATTTCTTGAATTCATTTAATTTGGATTGAAAGATAAATTCCAGAGATGGATAAGTTTTGAGGTGATCGGGCTGTTGAGCAGACCCTATGACCAGTACAGTAAATTCACGTCCATTGATAAAGCGTTCGATAAAAATATTGCCTAGCGTAAATTGAGCTGCTTGTTGTTCTTGTAGTAAGTATTGTATTTGTTGATATATTTCCTCATCACTGTGAACAATTGACCGCTCAGACATTCCTATTCCACCATAGTAATCAGATGGCTTAACAAACAAGGGAGGGTTAAGACGTTGGCAAATTCCCTGAATATCATTGAGATCCGAAATAACTTCATATGGCGCAGTCAATACACCTGATCTAAGGAAAGCATATTTCATTAAAATTTTGGATGAAGTGAGAGTATAAAAGTTATAATCTGCTCCCGTAAAAATAATACCTTTGGCTTCTAGCAGTTTGATAACTGAAACACCAGGGTAGCCATCTAGTTCATCACACCCATCACAGTAGTTCAATACCACTGGAACAAACTCATTACTATAATCAACTATCTCTTCTACAATTGAGTACATATTTGACAACGTGATCGGTTGCCACTTCCACGCTATATTCATCTCTTTAAAGACATCTGCTAGTTCCTGACGAATAGTAGGACTGTCGTAGTGTTCGCTTATTAATCCTTTCTCTGTCATCCGGTAGGGAATAAATATCCATACAAATAATTTGCTACTAGGTACAGGAAATTTCTGGAACATCATTGTTTTCGCTTTATATCACGTAATTAATACAATATTTTCAACTTCAGACTAGCTCTTATTAATCAAAATGATTCGTCTTTTGCTGATGAAGAGCGGGAAGGTACAGGTTGGCTAGTCGCTCCATCCAAGGAGATTGAAAGCGATAGGCAATATAAAGTGGCACTATTTCACAGCCGCGAGAGCGCTTAGCTTCGTGAGTACCTGAACCGTAGTCGATCTCTCGGACACCTAACTCTAAAGCTAACTCAATGAGCTTGTAGTATACCAAATTGAAGTAGACGTAGCTTAGACGGTTAGTCGGTGTATCATCAAAGCCGACATGCTTTAGATATAACACATCACCATAAACAAAGACGGTGGCGAAACCCACTAGGTTTCCGTCTAACCACGCGGTTAGATGGATAGCCCGATCCCCAAGGGATGTTAAAATACGTTGGTAGCGGTTGGCTAGTTCGGTATACGTTGGTTGGAGGTTATGTCGCTGTTGTAAGGCAATAGCTAGACTGATGGCTTGTTCTTCAATATCAGACCAACAGTCATGGTAGCGGATATGCCCACCTGCGTCTTGGAAGCACTTGATTTCACGCTTAATGTGCCAACGGTGCTTGGAACGAAAGCACGCAGCAAGGTAATCGTCGAAGGATGACCATTTGATTTGTAAACGAGCTGTCGCATCAATTCTAATGAGGTGGTAGTCCTTACGTTTCAAAGCTGATAGAAGTCGGTGCTGAGTAGCCTCAATCCAGAGGAATGCAGTACAACCCAGACCTTGGGTATGACTATATTGTTCGATGCTATTAAGAATTGTGTTTAGCACATCTTCTGGCTCTGGTTCATCAGGCCGTATTAGAGTTTCGCTAACGTAGGCGAATGGTGAGGTGAATACTAAATTAGGGAACAGAAAGGAATCAAGAAGGGGACGTAGACCTAAGATAGCTGTTTTAGCCATCCAAAAAGCAGTGTGTGGCTGCTGTGGAAACAAAAAACTAGTCACCTCTGCAAGCTGAGTAGGTTCCAACACTGCCTCACGAACGTTATGGTAGACGAATTCAGTTGGCTTGGACACCTTGAACGCAGGAATTACCCCTACTGGGATTCCTGACCTGTATGCGGTAAACAGTAGAACTTGTTCCCCTATGTCGGGTGCCACTGCTTGCAACCAGTCGCGTGTGTAGTAAAGTGAAGCATTGGCAGTCAGTTCCTGCCAATCAGTAGTGCTTAATGAGTCCAAAGACGATAGAACTCTTACCTCCATTGAACACTCTCCTATATAAAAAGAACAGACCTCTTGCAAAATAATTTTATGCTATAATGGAAAGTTTTGCTTTACTGGATTGAATCCCAACTCTTAACTTATTTTTACTCTTGCCTTGCTAGAAACAGGATAAGATACTAGAAACTTATATTGGTTGTTGCACAATCAGTAAATCATGAAAAATCAATCTTATCTAAATTTGACATCTCATCAATTTAAACGTAGATTTGGTGTCAAAATTGAAACTTTAAAAGTAATGGTTAAAGCCTTGGAAGAATTCAGGTCAGAAAATCATAAAGACAGAAGAGGGCGTGGGACCATCCTAACTCTTGAAGAACAGGTCTTAGTTGCATTGGAATATTGGCGAGAATATCGAACATATTTTCATATTGCGACAAATTGGGGAGTATCTGAATCAACCCAGCAGCCGAATTGTAATTGACATCGAATCAACTTTAATGAAAACGGGAAAATTCCGTCTTCCTGGGAAAAAAGCATTACTCAAAAACTCTGATTATCCAGCAGTCGTGGCGATCGATGTCACAGAAACAGCTATTGAACGACCCAAAAAAAAACAGAAAAAATATTATTCAGGCAAGAAGAAATGTCATACCCTCAAAACTCAATTGGTCATTAATCAAGAGACAGGAGCAATTATTTGCACTGCTTTTGGGCAAGGACATTGCCACGATTTTAGCTTATTTAAAAAAAGTAAAATCCATTTTCATCCCGAAACAGATAGCTTACAAGATAGTGGGTATCAAGGCATAAAAGATTATCATTCCAATAGTTATATTCCTAGAAAGAAACCTAAAAATGGGAAACTTTCTCTCTTAGAAAAAGACTACAATCGAGCTCTAGCACAAGAAAGAATTGTTATTGAACACGTTAACCGGAGTCTGAAAATTTTTAAAATCTTGTCGAGTCGTTATCGGAATCGTCGCCGCCGTTATGGTCTGCGTTGTAATTTGTTATCAGCAATTTATAATTATGAGTTAGCTCTAGGGGGATTAAATTGAAAACTTTCTATTATAGCATAGATTTTTTTTGCAAGAGGTCTAACCTTTCTCCTCAAAGTCTCTCCAGCTTTTGTTTTATATAATCACTTAGCTGATATGCTTGCAAAATAGCTGGGTGTAAATGTAATGCTCCCTGAATACGTCCCAAGCATTTCTGAGTTTTGCAGTCACAATCAAACGTTTGAGCCATACACCATTCAGTAGAAGGGTAGAAGAAGGTCATTTCTTCACCCACCTCTATCTGACTCAGACACCGAAGAACCCTATGTGTGGTGTCAAAAAACACATTTGGGTTGCAACTATGATTTATGTATTGCAAAAATTCTGGAGCGAGCATAATATGTTCCTGCTCATTCAATTGCACTGTCAAATAATTCGGCTCAGTCAATCTTTCTTTCGCTCTGAAAATGGAAATAATATCACCTGGAGCAAAAGAAACAGTTGCTTGAAGCGATTTATTACCTGTTGTGGGACACTCCCATACCTCTGCAAAAGATGAAACTTTGGTGACTTTATGTTGAATCTCAGTTAGCTTTTTCTGGTGTGAAAACACTATATGTGTCATGAAATCTTATCAAGTAAGTTTGACTTTTTTAAGTTCTGTTCGCGCACAGTTATAGAATTCAAAGGGATTCCGCGAATAATTTTTCGGCACTTAGGCGACTGACATTGGCACTGAAATTCCAACATATTTTCACTGTACATTGTGGAGTAATCAAAAGTCAGTTCCTCACCGACGGCAATATCCCGGATCGCATAAATATTGAGTCCTTGAAAAGCAGTGTTGGGGTCACAAGAGTGGTTGATCGGTGCCCATTCAGTTGGGTTGCTGTCCCACAACATAAAAATCTCTTCACTTAGAGGATAAGCGTAACGCTGAAAAACTTCTTGCTCCGTTGCACTCCAGTGAGATTGGACGTAAGAATGTGTCACAATCTTTATTGCTTTTTCCTCTTTTTGTAATACAATTTCGCTTTTTTTCAAATTCTTTGCCGCGTAGATCCCATAGCCATAAATTGGGCTTCCCAACATTTTATACTTCTTCTGTTTGCCTTGATATCGGGCAATTCCTTCAGTAATAATGTGTTTGAAAAATCCAGCGTGACCTCCATCATCAAACTTGAGAATATAGTCAACGGCATCTTCTGAACCTTCAGGGGAAAAAACCGAGCAGGGAAAGTTAATTTCTAAAAAGAATATCTCTCCTTTTTCGTTCACTCGGCAGTCAAGACGAGCATAACCAACCCTCTCAAATCCTAAGAAAAAATGTTTAGCAACATCTCTCAAATGTAAATTAAGCTGCTTGTCCGAACAGAGCATGTAGCGTCCTGAGTGATGTTGCCGTACCTTGAGGTCATAAGTTTTAAAGCGCTCTTCCTCAGAAAACACAAACTCAATCGGTCTATAGACTATAGGCGATCGCGCATCATCCGGGTTAGCTACCACAAGCACAGTGAACTCTCGCCCAGCCACGTACTCCTCAATCAGAGCTGAATCAAAGTTAGTGATGATGTCAGCCGCTTTACTCAAAAGCTCTTGTTTTGTCGTCACATAAGATTGCTTGTCAGTTAACAGATTGTCCCCTGTTGCAGTCGGTCGGACAAACAGGGGAAATCTTAAATCATCACAAGCCTTCTCCACATCAGCTAAAGTTTCGGCAATCACAAATGCTGGTGTGCGGACGCCTTGGCAATAGGCAACATATTTCATTAACTTCTTGGGAAGGTCGTACAGGGTTGATGTAGGACCTGTATACGGTAGGTTAAGTTCTTCCAAGGCTGTAGTCACATCATGAATAGAACTCACATCCCAGTCTCGATAGCCTTCACACAGGTTAACAAAGACATCGTAACGTTGTTTTTTTAACTCTTTTAGCTGACGATAAGTTGTGGCGTTTTTAAGAAATACATGGTCTATTTGGTCTGACGGTAATAGATGAGAGAGGTTACGAGGCGGAGCGTAGTTTCTGTAGTCTAGTGTCGATTGAGAATAATCAGGTTGTAGAACGCACACTTTCATATCGATTCCTTAGAGCATTGATAGAGAATTGATTCAGTTTATATTTTTTTTACTTTAGACTTGTTGGGTTATCAGCTCAAAAAATTTTGAACCCCAGTTATGGTAAGGCTTACGGGTATTTCTATTAAATGCTTTAAACCTAGTATAGGCAAGGGTCTCAGCCGTTTTTGTTTCTATTCTCCAACAGGTCTTTTAGAAATTCTGATGAATCGGGTTCCCAATTACGCAGCTTAGCAATATTGCTGGCACAACGTTCTAAATCGGCTAATTATACAAATCCACTTCCATCTAAATCGTATACCTGAAAATTTTTAGTGTGTTTTTTTTGCAATAGTTGACTTAACATTGATGATTTTTCTGCGATTAGTACATAACAGATTAAACTTTATCATAGTTTGAAAATAAAGCCACTTTTTTTGATAGGAACCATACTTTTCCTACTTTTCCGATTAATTGGGTTTGAGGGGAAGGGGGTGTGATCGCTCATAGCAGTAGATCGCGCCAACAGAGGTTAAACCGCTGCTGACGCGAGTATCTGTAATTTGTTATCGCGCCTCTTGGAACCAAACTGAGCTTCTAGTTGGAGAATTAATTGACCAATTTAGTATATTGACAAAAGCAACCAATTATGTAAGTTGCAGATCGCAGCAATATAACTTTACACAAACATACCAACTTTATCTATTGCTCCTTGAGCGAAAAAACCGAATAATACATTCAAATATTCAAATACAATTAATTTTGCCCCTTATGACCACTTTCCTCCCCCAAGAAAAGCTCCAGAACCTAAACAGCATTGCCCATGAAGGTAAAATAGTCGTCTTCGCTACCGATACCGATGGGAAGATTTTCTACACCGTCAAGCAGGATGGCTTTGAAGATAGTTATCTGAATACACCTGAAGCTCAGAGAACTGGGTGGGAAACCTGGCAAACATTGGAATTCCCCAATGAAGAGAAAAATGACGAGTCGGTAATCGCTCAAGAAACAGCCGAACTCACCTACCAGAACGACACCAGCAAATTTATTCTCAGGTCGCTCTACCAAACCCAGAATAAATCTGCTGCTGCTCCGGTGCAACTAATTTCTGCACTAGGACACATTTACGTTTTCCGCCAGTCTAAGTCCAATACTTTGTTGGTAGACCGCTTTGTTTTAGATGGGATGACCAATAAGCTGAACCGCAAGCTAGAAGTGCGGTTTAAGCGCAGCAAGCAGAAGCACACACCCACGAGAAACATGAACAAGGGTGACAATGGACTCACCAATATTGACACCTTGGACTTTCGAGATGTGGATGGTAACTTTTTCTACGAACCCACAACGGAATTGTGTATAGTAAGAAATCTGGACAGAGGCTGGTTTTCTGTTGTTTTAGTTCCCACCATCGAAAATGATGTCTATCGCTGGCACATTTTCGCCTACAACAATGATCCTTCAACCAAGAAAGTCGAATTAACGACAATTCGCGCCTCCGCCGAAGGGCTGTTTGATGTCAAAGATTACACAGTTTTTGATGAATCTAACGATACTCTCGTTCCCCGCCGCATTCCGGGGGTAATTAAACGGACTTTAGATATTAGGTGTGTAACTATCAACAATGATGTAACCGTCATAAATGGTTTATCCGCCACCAAATACGATTTACAACAGGAGCAGCAAACCCAATCAGGGGAAATGCAACTGATTAGAACGGCAACTCGGTTGATGTTAGCAGTTCCCACAAACCAAGGCACGGCTGCATTAAGTTTTGCCATTGCTGGAGATGGGACATTAGCACAAATCGACGAAACACCCGATAGTACAATCATCCGCAGTAAACAGCGAGAAGTGCTGTTACCGTTGAATACTTTAGATGAAATCAAAGTCTTTGGCGACAGAACCCCACCCCCCAAAGGACAAATTACTGGTTTAGAAGTCGGTACAGACGAGGAAGACGCCGAAGATTTGGTGAAAATATCGACTAATGGCAAAGCCTCTGAATTAAAAAATGGCGACCTCGTAAAAATCACTGACACCAAAGATTATCAGGGGCTTTATAGCATAACAAAGGTAGAAAAGGATACGTTTGAAATTGACCTGCCAGTTATTGACCTGCCAGGTGTTGACCTGCCAGTTGGCACATTAATTTTTGATGGCATGATTGCCACCTACAAACAAGACGATTACGGACAAGAGCAGGTAACTGTCACCTATAACAATCATGGGTTAGAGACTTGGGATGCTGTAGAGATTATTGGCGTAGTCGTGGACGATTATTACACCTACACCCGAGTAGATAAAATTAGCGATAGCCAGTTTACGGTTCGCTGCGATTTGAGAGAAGCCACCAGTGTGAGAATGGTATCCCGAAAGCGGCGAGGGATAGTATTTGATGGGGTGAATGATTATATTTCCCTACCAAATCTCAATTACGACTTCTCCCAAGGCTTCACTGTAGAAGCTTGGGTGTCGTATGACAGTTTTCAAGAGTTGTCAAACATTATTCAATTTACGGGGAAATTGGGATCTACGGAAATGGTAATTGCATTTGGCAAGATGCCAAAAACTAACAAGCTGACTTTATTTGTATCTAAGGATAGAACAGGAAAACCAACGAGCGGTTTTGCTTCTAATGATATCAAGCCCAAGCCAGGCGAGTGGATTCATCTAGCAGCAACATTTGATTCGTCTGGAAATATCCGACTATACAAACACGGCAGCACTTTGCTTATGCCTAACGCACAGTCCAACGAATCTCAATCCTTCGACAGTACCACGAACTATATCGGCAAAAGCAACTCGTTGTTTAAAGGTAAAATTAGCGATCTCCGTATCTGGAATGTAGTCCGCACTGAAGAAGACATCCGTAAGAATATGTATATGCAACTGACTGACCAAGAAGTCGGTTTAGTGGGTTACTGGCCTTTAGATGCTATTACCGAAGGCAAAGTTAGTGACTTATCGCTTAATCGCAAACATGGCACGGTCTTCGGGGATGCCTATGTGAGTGCGGCAACACCGGAGCGCAAACTACCAGTGGGTTCTTGGGAAAAGCAAGAACAAGAATCAGGCGGTTTAATTTTTGACGGGATGATTACCGCCTACGAAAAAAGAGCCAATGGGAAGTTAAAAGTGACTTGTCCAGATCATGGGTTAAACAATGGGGAGCAAGTACAGATTGTTGGCACAGAAGCTTATAACGACACTTACCCAGTCCAGAAAATTGACGATACCAACTTTGTCATTCAACGCAAGTGGGCAACTGGAGAAGCCCTCAAAGTGACAGGGGTAGACGAGAAGCGGCGAGGGATAGTATTGGATGGAGCCGGTGATTATATCTCCCTACCTGACATGAATCACGACTACTCCAAAGGATTCACTGTAGAAGCTTGGGTGTGGTATGACAGTTTTAACACAAACTCAACAATTCTCTTCTTTTCCGACGAGCATGATGATTATATCCATTTACGCAGTAACCTAAAGAAAGATCTGTTATTAGATGTAAGCGTCGACGCTCTCACTCAGGAAGGAGAGGTGAAACTGATACAAGCGGTTACTATACACGCACCACAAGTAAAACTAGAGACAAAACAGTGGATACACCTAGCAATAACAATGGATGTTTATCATTCAGGAAAAGATTCTTGCAAAGTGTATAAAAACGGCAGGCAGATTTATTCAGGTAATATAAAATGTCCCACTACCCTCAAACGTACCAAAAACTATATCGGCAAAAGCGACTTGCTTACGGACTACTTTAATGGCAAAATTAGCGATCTCCGAATCTGGACGCAAGCCCGCACCGTTGAAGACATCAAAAACAATATGTATCTGCAACTGACTGGCAAAGAAGTCGGTTTAGTGGGTTACTGGCGTTTGGGAGCAATTAGCGAAGGCAAAGTTATTGACTTTTCGGTTAATGGCAATAATGGCACTGTTTTTGGGGATGCCTATGTAAGTGCGGTAACACTAGACCGCAAACTAGCAGAAGGAACTGATGCAGTTCAGTATAGCAATCCTGAACTATTTGCTGTTAGTGAACGGGCTAATTATGAAGAAAGCTTTGAGTTTAAGGTTACTCCCTCAACTACCGTTAATCCTACCTATTTAAATAATGCTGATGGCAAGGGCAACAAGATATTTACCCTATCGTATTGGGGTAAAACCAGCCGTAGTGCTGAAGAGAAAACGATCATTGCCGCCGAACAGATTACACAGAAGGAATTTGAAGACTTGAAGAACGGCTGGTATCGAGCATCTTGCAACGTTACCATTCCTGAAAGGGTGAGTCTGTTGCGTTCCTTTGAGATTGCCAATATCAAAGGTAACTGGACAACCCTGGAAATTCGTAAACATCGAATTCGCTTGTTGTCTGACAGCATTACCGAGTGTAAGTACACCGACACGGTGACTTTGGCAACTTTGGCTGATCGTCAGGCAACACTGCCAGCAAAATTGCAACCATTGGAATTAAAAGAGAAGCTAGAATTAGTTCTGCTCAAACAAAAACAAGAGTTAGATATCAAAATTCATGCTTATGATACTCAAGCACCAACCACAATAAAGATTCAGGAATTAGACAAAAAAATTATAACACTGGAATCTGAAGAGAAACGGTTGTCAGATAAGTACAATGCAGAGAATAACAGCCCCTTTAATTACTATTGCCATCTTTCCGTTAAACATGAGGGAGATAACAAACGAGTTCAAGTTGTTAAGCGCAACAATATTTATGCTCTAGAACTTCACGTAGAAAACAATGTAGATTGGCAGAAATTTAAGTTTATTCCACTGGGAAGTAATTTCTATGCTATGTCCGTTAAACATGAGGGAGATAGCAAACGAGTTCAAATTGTTAATCGCAGCTATGCTTATACTTTAGAACTCCACGCAGTAAATAGTGAAGATTGGCAGAAATTCAAGGTTATTTCAACGGAAAGTGGTTTCTATGCTATGTCCGTTAAAGCTGAGGGAGATAGCAAACGAGTTCAAGTTGTTAATCGCCACAATATTTATGCTCTAGAACTTCACGTAGTAAATAATGTAGATTGGCAGAGATTCAAGATTATTCGAACGGTTGAACAAAGTAATAACATTATTACTACAGCCTATAAAGATTGGTCTGAAAAACTTCAGCAGCTTAACACAGCCAAAAAGGAAAGAGATGAGCTTAGGTTAGCATTGGCTGCAACTGCTGCTGATAAAACTAGGTGGGACAATGAACGAAGAGCAGTCATTAATAAAATCAATGATCTTCAATCTGAGATAACCAGTTTGAACAATGAATTCATCGGCGAAGTAAATAAGATCCAACAAACGCCGCAAACTATGCACCTCGTTTCTAAAAACGTCAAGGGACTGGTAACTCAAGGGGCTTTACTCGGCTTTGTGCAGCCCGCCAGCCGCTTGAATGCCATTGAAACCAGCGAAGGTAACGTGCAACTGAGCTACTTCGACACCGAAGGGCGGATGCGACAAACGAAATATGATGCTATTGCGGACGAAAACAATGCCGCCTATGAACAGTGGATTCCCGATGCTAACCGAGTCTGCTTAAAATTTAGCAACAGCGGTAACGTCGTTCTGTTAAAAAATGATCGGGATCAACCCAATCCCTGCTATCTAAACGAAGACTGGAGTATTGAAGCTTGGTTCGTCTATCCTTTACCACCAACAACAGAATGGAATACATTAACCAGAGGGGAAAATGGTGGACATCACATTCGGGTCAAAAATGGTAAAAATTTGGGTATTTATCTGGAAAATGTGCCGCCAGGACTGGAGCAAAATTTCTGCGATACCGGCTACAATCTGGAGGTATTAAGCCAAGGATGGCATCATCTTACTGCCGTAGGTCGAGGTGATACAACCCTGTTCTACATTGATGGTAAGAAGGTTGGCGATACTAAAGCTAAACCTCTAGCTGATGCCGACAAAGCCTTTGCTGATGCCGACAAAGCTTTGAAAGCTATCACTGATGGGCCTAACACCGAAAAATACAAACAAGCCAAGAAAACCGTTGACGATAGCAAGAAAAAGGTTGACGACATCAAAAAAGCAGTTCTGAAAGTCACCAGCGACGTTTACTCTATCGGTAACAATAAGAATGGTTCGGAGCAATTCGGGAAACTGGCAGAAGTCCGCATTTGGGGAGTTGCCCTGAGTGATGAAGAGATTGCGGTCAACAGTCAAACTCTACTGAGTGGCAATGAACCCGGTTTATTGGCTTACTATCCGATGAATGAAGCCACAGGAGTTAAAGTGCGCGATCATTCAGGGAATGGACATAATGGCAACGTGTCTGGTGCAATCTGGTGGGGTTGTAGTGCGCCCATTGGCAAACCTGAAAGTAACAATATCAGCGATGCCCTCATCTCTAACGAGTACAGCAGCGTTACCATCGAAAATAACCGCAAGGTTGCAATCATGCGACGGTTCTTTGCCTATCCGGATACCAAGGGGGCAAGGCTGCTGCCCGATAAGCGCGTTGAAGCCTTAGAACTCAAATGGATTGGTAATGCCCAGTTTGCTCCTACTCTGTTGGGTTACATTGAAGGAGCGCCTCCCGTACCCAGTGAAAACCTAACCTTGTCAGACGACTATAACAGTGCGACTTCTGTAGAATTAACCATGTCTGAAGATGTGGTCTTTAGCTGGAAACGAGTGCAAGATTCTGGTTTGGGTGCAAATGCAGATACATTTATCGGGTCTGATCTTGAAGCTGACGCAGGTTTTGGATTTACGACAAAGATAGCCAAAGTTAGAGCGGGATTCAAAGGTAGCTTTGAATCTAGCTACCAATTCCAGAATGATAGTAGCATTGGCTCCAGTTCATCCCTGAGCATGACGGATAAACTAGAACTGCGGGGTACTTCAGAAGAAACCGCGAAATTCCATCATCTCGGTACAAGATTTATTCCCAAAAACGTAGGCTATGCCTTGGTTATCTCGGCCTTAGCAGATGTGTTTGTTACCCGACTTGCCCGTAGCGGGAAAATGGTCGGCTACCAAGTCCAACCCGTTGACGGCATTCCCCCCGATGTCAACACTATTACCTTTTTGATCAATCCAACATATACCATGAACGGTAGTTTGGATGGGTTAACAGGTAGTATTCCGACGAGCGAGCGCTTCTTCAAGCACGTTCCCGAAATGCGATCGCAGTATGGTTCCCTCTATCCCGCTAGTTACTATCGCTTGCAAGAAGCTTATGACCTCAAAAAACAAATTGAAGCAGAGGATAAGCGACGGGAATCTTACTTTTCTAATTATGACGTGGGTACGGTCGATGAACTCTCTTTGGATCGGAATATAGACAGTGGTGATGCACCGACAACTATTGGGGTACTACCGGAAGAAAACAAACCCGACACCACCCCAATGACTGAAGAGGATAAGAAAAAAGCCGAAGAGGAAAAACTTAAAAAGGCTCAGGCGGATGCTTTGGCGACTGTCAATGAGAAAAACGCCGCCACAATGCAAAAACAAGCCGAAATCGACAGCAAAATTAGCGATATGGAGAAACGAGCGCAAGCCACTGACAGTTTTGCTGGTTGGCAAAAACGGATGGAAAGTTTGCAAATCCGGGCTGGTAAGCGCAACATCGTCAATACCTACGTCTGGGATGCTGATGGTGGACTACGAACCGAGGCACAAAGTTTTGCCAACACGGTAGAACATACCATTGGTGGCTCCTTTACGATGAATGCAGGTTTGGGTTTTGAAGGAAAATTTGCTGGAGGTGGTTTTGGGACAGAACTCACTACCCAAGCTACTGTCAACCTGACTCAAACCATGAGCAAAACCGAAAATCGCAGTAAAGGCTTCCAGTTGAACGTAGATTTGGGAGGTCTGGAACATAAAGGCATCACCGACCACAACGACAAACCGATTATGCCAGGGGAAAAAGTTGATCGCTATCGGTTTATGAGTTTCTACCTCGAAGGTAGCACGCAAAATTTCCACGACTTCTTTAACTATGTCGTTGACCCCGAATGGTTAGCTAGTAATGATGAAGAAGCGCGGGCTTTGCGAGAAACTCAAGCAGGTAAACCCAACAAAGCTTGGCGAGTGCTGCACCGTGTCACCTACGTGGAACGTCCGGCACTGATGGGCTTTGGTCGGGATGTCCGCAAATTGCGGGCTGCGGCTGTGGTTTCTGAAAATCAACAACTGCTAGATAAAATAGCCAACTTGGAGAAAAAGAACCAAAAACTAGAGGAGAAACTTGATAAAATCCTCGATTTGCTGAAAGCGCAGAAATAATTGATGATTCAGGGAGGGGCTATCTTCTCCCTGTTTTCCAGTTTTTGCGATCGCACTTCAGCATGATTGGATTCACGAATCAAGAGAGCGATCGTATTTGGATTGGGTTTGAGGGTGAGGGGTGCGATCGGGACTGTGTTTGATGATACGGCTGGAAAATCAAGGGAGCGAGCGCTTGTGCTTTTGCACGGATAGCGTCGCTATGTAGCTGGTCAACAGGCATTTGGCATAAGTCTTCATATACTTCCGCACTACGAGCCACAATGCGCTGATATGCTGAGTGCGATCGCCGCCGTCGCACCTCGCGGCCGATCACTTCCACAGCCATCTCGTCAAAAGATTCACTGCCTCCTCGAAACTGCCTTGCTTGCTCAAGGCGATCGGCCCGAATGCGGATAGTTACAGCTTCTCGCTTTTCTTGCTTTATCGTTGCAGCCTATGCAATCAAAAAATTATATCAGATGGGGAATTAGTTAACCAATTTAGATAATTGACTAAAGCAACTAATTGTGTATTGTGTGACTTACAGCAATATAACTATACACGAACATACCAACTTTATCTATTTCTATTGGAGCTAAAAAGCTGAACAATACATAAGTGAAAGCTAATAAGCTTATCTTGCCTACTAACTACTGAAAATTCAGAAAAATAAGCCAATGTGTACTAGAGTTGTTTATCTTGGACAAGAAGACACCATCATCACTGCACGCAGCATGGACTGGAAGAATGACATGGGGACAAACCTCTGGGCATTTCCACGAGGCATGAAGCGCGATGGAGCGGCTGGATCTAACTCCATTGAATGGACTTCTAAGTATGGCAGTGTTGTGGCGACTTGCTTCGATAATGGTTCAGCCGATGGCATGAATGAGGAAGGACTGGTCGCCAATATGCTCTATCTCACTGAGACAAAGTATCCGACCCCCACCGACAACGACCCGCGCAAACCCCTAGCTCTTTCTGCTTGGGTGCAATATGTGTTGGATAACTACGCCACCGTTGACGAGGCAGTTAAAGAATTAAAAAAAGAACCGTTCTACCCCATACCCAGCAGGTCACCCGACTATGAGGTGACGAAAGCGGAAGGAACTACCCATCTGTCGATTTCTGACCCTACAGGTGACTCCGCCATCTTCCAGTACATCGACGGCAAGTTGAACATTCACCACGATCGGGAGTATCAGGTAATGACCAACTCACCGACTTACGACCAGCAACTTGCGCTGAATCGTTATTGGGAGGAGATTGGGGGAACCACAATGCTACCTGGCACCAATCGAGCAGCCGATCGATTTGTTCGAGCTTCGTTCTACATCAAAGCGATTCCGCAAAAGTCTGAGATCAATGAAGCGATCGCCAGTGTATTTTCGGTTATTCGCAATGTGTCAGTACCTCTGGGCATAAGTACAAAAGACCAACCCAACATCTCCTCCACTCTTTGGCGCGTCGTAGCGGATCACAAGAACAAGCGTTATTACTATGAATCTACCCGCCAACCGAATGTATTCTGGGTCAACTTATCAGATATGAATTTCACAGCAGGAGAACCGACGAAAAAGCTGACGCTGACGGATAATACCGTTTTTGCTGGCAATGTGGCCGAGAAGTTTGTAGTCACCGAGCCGTTTTCGTTTGTTCCAAAAGTCGAGAGAGATTCCTGAAGCCATAATCAGGAGAGCGATTCCTTACGGGATAGCGAGAGCTTCACGAATTTTCGATGAAGCTAAAGAGCAATCCCGTATGAATTGGGTTTGAGGGTGAGAAGGTGCGATCTTAACAGCAGCAGCGCGAGGCTAAGGCATATTTCTGTAGGGGTATATTCCCCGTGTCACTTTATCCTTGGAAGCAAAGCTAGATTTTTTCCTCATAGGATTTATTAACCATATGGATGTAGTCAAGCGTCGTATCGGTCTTGAGCAAGAGTTTTTTCTGGTAGATGAGGCTGGTTATTTGAGCGATCGCGCTGATGAGTTTTTGCAGGGTTGTCACTTAATGGCGCAAGCGCAAGGCTTAAACCCCAATTACTTTGTGGCGGAGTTCGTCAAAAGTATAGTGGAGATTAACACACCACCTGCCTACACGGGTACAGAACTAGCCAGAAAATACCTCAACAATCTCAAATTGGCGCTGGCTGTGGCGCGACAGATGAATTTACGCCTCTATCCTCTGTCTAGCTATCCCTTGCATATTAGGCCAGTGATGCGCGATCGCCCCAATTACCATATCCAAGCCCGGACTGTCGGCTATGATAAATTTTTGCACGCCGGAAAATGTACGGGTACACATCTGCATTTGGAAGTCGCGCCTGGGGTAATTGACCCTCGTGTTGGAATCTCTTACAATTCCACATCAGCAGAGCGAAAAGAGCTACTAAATATCTACAATTTAGCTACTGCTTGCGACTCAGCACTTATTTCTCTGACACGGGCTTGCCCCTTTTATGAAGGACAAGCGATCGGACTTGCGGCCCACACAATTCGTTATCGAGGTAGCGAAACTTTTGGTTGGGAAGGCGTTTACACTAATTTACAGTCTGTGGGCGGACTCATGCCTTATGCCGAGACTGTCGAGGATTTAGTTGAACAGCAATTTGCTCGTTACTATGCTTGGTTGCAAGCGATGGAAAAAGCTGGAATTGAACCTCACCTGTTCAAAGAAGCCGGAGGAAGCTTACTCAAGTCAGCGTGGAATCCCATTCGACTCAACAATCACGGCACAGTAGAAATAAGATCTATAGATAGTAACTATCCCAGCGTAATTTTAGCTGTAATTATATTGCTAGAAAATTTGGCTAATCGAGTCAGACGCGAGAACTTAACAGTAAGACCAGCTAAAGGAATGCAGATATTTGAATTAGTAGGCGATCGCCTATATGTGCCAGATTTTACTTATCTCAATGGGGAATTACTCTATGCCTCAGCTACAGAGGGAGTCAAAAATCCGAAGGTTAAGGTTTACGTCGATTCAATTTTGCAATTTGCTATGGGAGAGGCTGGTGAAAAAGCAAATTTTCTGGCACAACTGAGCAAAGACATGGAGCACTATCAGACGATAGAAGCCGAAATATTGCAAGAATTTACCCCAACAAGCGATCGACTTCCATTAGATGCAGGTTTGCGTCTAGTGCGCCAGTGTTGTGACAAGTTAGAAGCCCAGGTGTCCTGGCTTGATGAGGTAAATCTGAGTGAGGCAAATCTAACGCCGTTGTGCCTAACTCTACCTCTATGTTAGGTACAACAGACGGGGGAACCTTGACGATTAGTGCCGATATTCAGGTGGCCGTATTTTGCGGAAGGGAAGCGATGGCAGACCATGAAGTGAAATAAATTAACTCAGATGCACTTAGTATTTTGTGTTTCCAATTTATTAAGTACATACAATCTTAAGAGGCGCACAATTTGAGTTTTAGGTGTGCCATTTTTCATTGCTAGTAGACTTCGGCACAAGTCTATCTGCGATTATATGCGACCATCCCAAATGTGCAAATTTAAAGAAGGGTGAGGAGAGTTTATATCTAAATGCTCCCCACTCCTGGATTCCGCCGCTCCCCCACAGACCGTATTTTTACAAAAACGTATTTCTGGGAACCAACGTTTAGCTATATAGCAATCCTCCCATCATTTGTGAATTTCTTACGGACTCTCAGCGGGTTCGGCGTGGGTTGGGGTGGGGTAAAAAATTTACGACTCCTGCAAGGATTGCTGTAGTTGGGCAATTAATTGACCAATTTAGGATATTGACAAAATCAACTACTTGTGCAGTAGGCGCCTCACAGCAATATAACTTTACACAAACATACCAACTTTATCTATTTCTCGTTGATCTAAAAAATTGAATAATAGAGGAGCTTTTTGGTGAATGCCCGCTTACAGTAATTGGGTTATTGTCCTTCTGCCCTCTTCCATGTGCATAAAAGCCTTCTTTTATTAACTACCTGTTTTGGGGCATAAGAATCCTTAGCGTTCCTTGCTGTGTGCATACTACTCAAATGGAGTCACTACATGAATGTTGACGAAGTTCTGGACACTGTAGAACAAAGTCTGCTCTCTAGGCAACTGAGTTCCCTTGAGCGCTTAATCTTGTGTCAGTCATGGCTGGGACGCGGTTATAGCGAGATGGCAGCCGATTGTGCCTATAGTATCGCTCACATCAAGGATATTGGCTCTCAGTTGTGGCAGGTTTTTTCAAAAACATTAGGGGAAAGGGTAACGAAAAAAAATCTGTTTTTAGTGCTGAAGCAATATCTGTTCTCCCGGATAGGTGAAACAGTCAATAGTGACGAGTTACCAGTGACCTTTTCGTTAGTAGAAGTAATAGACCCACCACTAACGCCTACCACTAATCAGTTACCAGTTACCACTGATTTTATGGAGGCTTCATACTCAGAGGATAGCGAGCAATTATCACGCTTGAGCGATCGCAACGAATTGGTAAATGAAGAAGATGAGTGGCTTTTTAGAGTGCAGCAGAAGTGCCAAACTTATACAGATAGTACAGAGGAAGAAAATAATTTAAAAGCCCCAGTCACACAGAGCGAACCAACAATTTCTAGGGGTTGTTTGCCGCTGGACTTTCCTCTCTACATTAATCGCCCTCCGATCGCAGAACTTACGTGCACTGAAATTAGTCAACCTGGATGCCCGAGCCGCATCAAAGCACCCAAACTGCCGCGAAAAAATTCCCTACTCTCCCGGATTCTGAATCGTGCCACGCATTGTGGATACAAGACTGTCTACTTGGACTTTCAGGAAGCAGACGTTACCGTTTCTGCCAAACTCAATCAATTTTTGGGCTGGTTGTGTGCTAATCTCAGCAGGCAGTTGAATTTCAATCTCATGCTGAACGAGTATCGGGAATATGGGTAGCTTTTGCAACTACAATATCTATTTTGAGATGGCTAATACACTATTTACCTACCGCCAACTGAATGAACGAACACATCAAGTGGCGCACTATCTGCGAGCATTGATGGTAAGATCGGAAAATACCATTTCTAACTCATAGATTAAGACAGAAAACAATGCAGAAGTTTCAAGACCTAACTCAACACGAAGTTGAAGCACTTAAGCAAAAGTATAACTATGCTGATGCCCATACTCATCAATCCCAATCTGATTCCCAACTGGAGATTGTTAAAAGGTTGCCTGAGTTATGGCTTGAAGCCGAAAAAACTCAGCAAGAAACCTTAAATAATAAGTTTATAGAAACCTTTTATAAAATGAGGGGCTTGTCAGCCGCCTTAAACCCCAACAATGTCATGCTTTATTATGCGGCTTCAATCGCAACCATTCATATAGCTAACTATCTTTTGAAAAAACGCTATAGCGTTAGTTTACTTGAGCCTTGTTTTGATAATCTCTATGAAATATTGATGCACATGGAAATCCCTCTTTCTCCTTTGAAAGAGGAATTATTACACGATGTCGATAAGATTTATGAAAATCTCAGAACTCATGTCAAGAGTGATGCGATATTTATTGTAGACCCCAATAACCCAACAGGATTCACTCTGTTGGGTCAGGAAAACAAAAAGGCTTTTGAACAGGTGGTTCAGTTTTGTAAAGACTATGACAAAATACTCATTGTGGATTATTGCTTTGCCAATTTTTTGATGAACGATGAGGAATTTGAACTCTATGATACCTATAAGGTATTAAAGGAATCAGGGATTAAATATATGGCTATTGAAGACACAGGAAAAACCTGGCCTATTCAAGATGCCAAAATAGCCATGCTGAAAGTCAGCGACAATCTCTATGAAGAGATGTACAGCATTTATACAGCCTATATTCTTAATGTATCTCCCTTCATTCTCAATTTCCTTACAGAATACTTACTAGATTCACAAAAATGCCAATTTGCTTCCACCCTAAGTATTTTAAATACAAACAGGGAGATTTTATCAGAAAAATTTCAGAATAGTATCTTGACACCGCTCAAACCAAAGGGTAAAGTAAGCGTAGCTTGGTGTGAAATTCTGGAGCCTAATCTCAAAGCGACTGAACTGCAAAAAATCTTATATAAAGAGGGGGTCTACGTTTTACCAGGAACGTACTTTTTCTGGCACAATCATAACCAAGGAGAGAAATACATCAGAATAGCTCTAGCGCGAGATACTGATAATTTTATTGAGGGTATGTCTTTAATTAAGGACATACTAGACAGGCTAGATAAAAACTTTTCTGCTCAAGTAGCCGCAGTGCCACAGCTTTCACCGTCAGGGGGGTAAACGCGAGAAAATTAATGGAAAGAAGATTTTTAGAGTGAAAACCCATTGCTACTAACAAACTGATGAGATACTAGGTAAGACAATGCAATGGAAGGGTGTAATGCCAGCTATCACGACGGAAACATTGATAGCTCCGCCGCACGTACAGGTGCTAGCCGCGCAACTGCGGGCAAGCTTGAAGCAAGCACAGGCGGATTCGGATTAGCTTCACAAAACCCATCGTGGAAAATTGTTCAAAATTTTAAGACTACCGAATTGAGGAAAAGAAAATGATGGATCGACAGACCCTTTTTTCCCGACTTAAAGCTGCTGGAGGAAAATTTGCTAAACATATCGGAGAATGGAAAGACGCACAAGCTACATTTACTGAAGAGAAACTGGAAATATTTGGCCGTCCCGTGATGGAAAAATGGGAAGATCCTTACATGAAAGAACTTGCCAATATTGTGACTTCTAATGGAGGGAAGATCCTTGAGGTTGGCTTTGGTATGGGAATCTCAGCCAGATACATACAGGAACATGAAATAGAGGAGCATATTATCATAGAAGGCAACGCTGACGTTTTTGTAAAACTTGAAGAGTTTGCACAACAAGCTAAACACAAAGTCACACCAATATTTGGACTTTGGCAAGATGTTGTAGATTCATTACCAAATGATAGCTTCGACGGAATTTTATTCGATACAGCCCCAATAACTGAAGATGATGCCACAGTGATGCCTAATTCATTTTTTGAACAGGCGTATCGTCTTCTCAAAAAAGGAGGTATTTTTTCTCGATTCATGTCCGAAATTGAAATAACACCTGATTACCGCCAACGCCTAAATAAGGCAGGGTTCTTTAACATTAGCAGTACTCTTTGCTCGGTCAACCCACCAAAGGATTGCCTCTATTGGGACAAGCCAGTGATGCTTGCCCCAATCATAATCAAATAAACCCAGTAATTTGAAGAACTAATTATGCAGATTAAGCCTGATATTGAGAACCTCGCTGTTAATGCAGGACACCCTCTAGACCCCGGCACTAATGGAGAGCGAAAAAAGCTCAGGGTTTCCCCCTAAGCCTTTCACAGCCCTATCTATCAATCAGTTTATTTTCCTCCATAGGGTGTCCTTAAAGTTTTGGACGATTAGCTAAGGCTGTTTTAATGATGTTGTGAGCTTCCTCCAGTTCAGAGCCAACGAGTTCTAATCGTGGGGGGCGTACAAGGGTATTCCCCCAACCAACGGACTCCTGAATCAGCTTAGTTGTCTGCACAAACTTATGTCCGACATTGAGTCCTGCTAAGATAAGAAACCACCGATAGAGATTAAATGCTTTCTCGTAGTCGCCATGCACAGCGTAATTATAAAGAGCTACAGATTCTTTTGGTAAAGCGTTGGCAAGTCCTGCCACCCAGCATATTGCTCCTGCTGCTATACCTTCAACCAGGAAACTATCTAAACCAACAGTAGGAGAAAGACGCTCTCCCAACAAAGCGCGAATGGCAGTGATTCGGCGTACATCACCAGTTGCTTCCTTAACAGTTTGAACATTAGAATGCTCGTTAGCGAGTTCGGCAATCTGCTCTGGCAGAAGATCGCTCTGGTAGCTAGAGGGGTCGTTGTATAACATACAGGGAAGTTTTGTTGCCTCAATCACAGCAACAAGATGTGTTTTCATCTCACGCCAATCTGGGCTGTATTGATAGGGAGGTAAAATCATTAAGCCACTACAGCCTACTTCCTCCGATCGTTTAGCAAAAGCTACCGCTTCGGCTGTATTAATACCTCCCGTTCCAGAAACGATAGATACGCGATCGCCTACTGCGGATACGCACGTTTGTATGTTCTGTATTTTTTCATCAAAACTTAAAGTGCTTGCTTCGCCAAGCGTACCATTAACAACAATACCCGTGCAACCATTATCCACCAACCAATAAGTATGTTTAGCCATAAATTCCCGATCTATGGATAAGTCTTTCCTAAAGCTAGTAGTAATTATTGGCATTACGCCTTTCCATTGCATTTTCATACTTAGTATTTCCCTCAGTTATCAGTTAGGTAGCAGATAGATTATAGCCAAACGTTACAAAGTTCCTTCCATGATTTTTACTTCTATTTCCCTACCGGATTTTCCTGTAACTTTTTGACTCGCTCAAAGTCGAAGGGAAAAGGCTTTTTAATGGGTTGGTAATCTTTTGGATGAGGGGTACCGTGACGGATAATGGCATTCAATACCAAGCAAGGTTCAGAACTAAAATTAATCAATGCGTGGGGGATGCCAGGAGGAATTTTGATAAGGAGCAGTTGGTGCTGATCTGACAAAATGTAATCATAATAACGGTTTTGTAAAAATACTAAGACCATGCTACCTCGCACAACTACTAACTGATCGGTCTGAAAGTGGTGGCAAAATAGTGCCTCATCAGCCGTTTGTGGAGGAATCTCAAATAGTACTGTCTCGTTGCTAACTAGAGGAGTGAAGAATTTTACGACATCCTCTTTGTCTTGTTCAAGTCGGATACATTCTACTTTATTAAGTATGCCCATTTAACTACCTAGACTTCCGAACAGCAATTGTTATTTGAGAAAATCAGAATATTTTTTTATACTCCAAGTTACTATGATATGGCAAAAATAGATTTTAGTAAGTTAATAAATTAAATTTAAACAAAAGTTAAAGTAGTGTTACAATTCTTTCTGGTAGTGAAGAACAAAAGTTAAAGTAGTGTTACAATTCTTTCTGGTAGTGAAGAAAGTAAAAGTAGAAATTTTTCCTGGAAAATCGAGCAAAGGATGGTAAAATTGGGTTTTGTGTTCCAAGGAAATCGGCTCTCCTGAGTTTTAGATTATAATAAAAATCAAACTTCCCGTGGTACAAGCCGGAAAGCCTGCGTAAGTGAGACGCTCACACTACCGTTTCCACCACAAATCCAGGAGATATAGAAAATCTAATTTCTTAGTGTCAACCTAGCAGGATTTTAAATATGTTAGGACTTACGCATTGACAGAATAACAAAATAGTGCATTGATAAATATGGGTCGTTTACTTTCTAGGTATCGGACAATCAGAGAAATTACTAAACCATCGACAGCACAATGCAATCTAGACCTCTACACCTTATTTTTGCTGTCAGAGCCAAAGTTTGGGGGGTGCAGTCGGCTAGCAGAGGTATTAGGAGATGTTTCACATTCAGGGCGTCAACCGTTTTTTATTGAGAGAGAGATACGAACCGAAAGATTTATTCAACATAATGCGTGAAAATCATTAACTTAGTAGGAGGGATACTAAGTGTAGACAATACAGTCATAGAAAAGATTTACAGCGATCCCAAAAATGCCGAATTAATCAGTTATTTTTGGTCAGGAAAAGCCCACAAAACTATTATTGGCTTGAATTTAATTACGCTATATTACAGCGACATTAATGGTAATTCAGTCCCAATAAATTACAGAATATATGACAAAAAGGAGGGGAAAACAAAAAACAATTATTTTAGAGAAATGGTGAGAGAAATAATAAACTGGGGAGTCAAGCCAAGAATAGTAACAGGAGATAGTTGGTATTCAGGAGTAGAAAACTTAAAGTTTCTAAAAAACCAGAAATTGGGTTTTTTATTTGGGATTGAAAAAAATAGAACCGTCTCAAATGAGCCACAGAAGTATTGTCAAGTAAGCACCCTGGCTATTCCCGAAGAAGGATTAAGAACTCATCTGAAAGAATTTGGATTTATAAAGTTGTAAAGGTGCGACTTTAAAAAACAAGACTCTAGACACTATATTTTATATCTGCCAGATGAGTCAAAAATCTCAGCGATCAGCAGAAGTGAATTTATCACAATTCATGATACCCATTGGGGCATTGAAACTTTTCATTTCCGCCATAAAACAAGTATGTGGAATTTGTCGGTTCATGGTTAGAGATACATTAGCAATCAAAACTCACATATTTTGTTCACTTCAAGCATTTGTGAGATTGGAGTTTATGCGCTCTGAAAAGATAATTAGCAATTGGTATGAAGTACAACGGAATATGTTCACGTTAGTTGTACGTGAGCATATTTTTGCCAACCTTAGCAGTGATATGTGATATCATTATCTAGAATTCATAGATGATGTTTTTTGTCAATGCGTAAGTCCTATATGTAACGATTCAAGTCTTGTGTCACGGTTACTTGAGGCTAGAGTCAAAGCATTGAGACATATTATGACTATATATCGAGATTGTTAGGCTCTGACTCTAGCCGAATTCGTTAAAAGTTACAATAAATTGTCCCCTATGAGTAAGTCTCAACATCTTTCGGGTAAAAGCAGTATGATTCAACAAGAAGCCTATTGGCTTAAGCAGTTAGGTACTGTTTTGCCGGTATTAGAAATTAGCTTCAAGCATTCAAAAGCATCGAAACAATTGTTCCTCCGAAAAAAGGAAACAATTAAGCTAAATGAAAAGCTAAGTTTAGAAATTGATAAGTTTTGCAAGAGCGAAAATATTACTTTATTCATCGCCCTGCTAACTACACTTAAAATTCTTTTGCTGCGTTACACAGAGCAAGAAGATATTATTGTTGGTTCCCTCTGTGCCGATAGTCGCCGAGAAGGAAAAGGAGCAAGTCAGCAGGAAACGTTTACCAATCCAATTGCATTGCGGACAAGTCTAGCAGGCGAACTAACGGCTAAAGAAGTTTTAAGGCGAGTTGCCGCAACAGTTGAAGAGGCAGTACAAAATAATGGTTACCCATTTGAGAAGCTAGTTGAGAATTTAGGAAAAAGTGAGGATTTAACTAGAGCGCCGATTTTTCAGGTGATGTTCGTCCTGTGCAACGTACCGTTTTGTATTTCAGAAACGTCGATAAAACAAGAGCATCTTGCGGATATTGAGGAACACATTGCTAAGTGCGATTTGGTTATTTTGGCAGCGGAGTCAGAGGGGAATTTAACAGTAAGCTGCTCATACAACCCAGAGTTGTTTGAGTCAGACTCAATTCAGCGGATCTTGGGGCATTTCCAGACTTTGCTTGTGGGTATCGTTGCCAATCTAGAGCAGGATATATCCACCTTACCCCTGTTGACTCAAGCGGAACGGCATCAGCTACTGGTCGAGTGGAACAACACCGATGCAGAGTACCCTCGTTCTAAGTGTAGCCATCAGTTGGTGGAAGACCAAGTAGAACGCACACCGGATGCGATAGCAGTGGAGTTTGAAGAAGAACAGCTAACCTACCGGGAACTGAATCGACGAGCGAATCAAGTGGCGCACTATCTGCGATCGCTCGGAGTAAAACCAGAAGTACCAGTTGGTTTCTGCGTAGAGCGCACCCTAGCCAGGGTAATCGGATTATTGGGCATTTTCAAGTCTAATGGCCTGTATGTTCCCTTAGACCCCACCTATCCCGAAGAGCGCCTAGCTTATATGCTGTCAGATTCACAGGCGCAAGTCTTGCTAACTACAGAAAAAACGCTAAGCAGCTTACCGCAGCTAGCGCTCTGTGCCCAAGGACGGCAGATAGTCTACCTGGATCGAGACTGGGAGGTTATCTCTCAGCAGAACTCCGAGAATCCACTCACTCAGGTTCAGCCTGACAACTTAGCCTATGTTATTTACACCTCCGGTTCTACAGGAAGACCCAAAGGGGTGGCGATGGAGCATCGTGCTTTCTGCAATTTCATCTGGTGGCAACTGCATTCCACAACCGTTTCCAACAGTGCCAAAACTCTGCAATTTGCTCCTCTCAGCTTCGATATTTCCTTACAGGAATCATTCACCACCTGGAGTTCTGGCGGAATACTGGTGCTGCTGTCAGAGGAAGTCCGACGCAATCCTATGGCTTTGGCCAGTTTCCTCGCTTCAAAAAGGATTGAAAGAGCATTTCTTCCCTGTGTGGCCTTACGGAATCTGGCAGAAGTGGTTAATAACGGCAGACCAGTTCTTACCACCTTGCGCGAAATCATGGTCACTGGCGAACAGTTGCAAATTACACCCGCTATTGCCAACTTATTCAAGCAAACAGATGGCATTCTCTACAATCAGTATGGGCTAACTGAGAATCCAACGATAACGCAGTTTACCCTCACTGGAGAAACGAGCAGTTGGTCAGCGCTGCCTTCTATCGGTTCTGCTACTACAAATGCCAAAGTTTATATACTAGATCGATGCCTTCAACCCGTTCCTATCGGCGTTCCCGGTGAGTTGTACGTTAGCGGTGAGTGGTTAGCCAGAGGCTATCTTAACCTGCCCGAGTTAACGTCAGAGAGATTCATTTCCAACCCTTTTGGTTCAGGTCGCCTCTTAAGAACTCGCGATATCGCCCGCTACTTATCGGATGGTAATATCGAGTATCTGAGTCGTGCAGATAATTGGGTAAAAATTCGCGGTTTCAGCATTGAACTCGGTGAGATTGAAACCGTGATAGTACAACATCCAGCAGTTGGGGAAAGTGTAGTTGTACCACAAGAAGGTATACTAGGTAACAAACGCTTAGTAGCCTATGTGGTGCCCCATGAACATGCTACCAGTATCTTAAATCTGGAAGCAGAGCTTGAGCAAGTTTCTCTAAAGGAACAGCTAGCTAAAAAGCTCGAACTGGCAGTGCGAACTTATTTACGAGAACGTTTGCCCGACTATATGGTGCCAGCAGTTTTTGTCACGCTTGAGAAAATGCCACTGACACCAAGCGGGAAGGTAAATCGTTTAGCACTGCCTGCCCCAAACAAGTCTCGTCCGGAATTGGCAACAACTCTTGTCATACCCAAATCCAAGGCGGAAAAACAGATTGCCCAAGTTTGGATTGAAGTGCTTGGATTAGATGTTGTGGGAATTCATGATAACTTTTTTGAGTTAGGCGGTTATTCCTTGCTCTTGCCTCAGATTCATAACAAACTAGCTGAAATTTTTGGGTCGGAACTATCAATTATGGCTCTGGTGCAATATCCGACCATACACGCTTTAGCCCAACACTTAAGCCAGATAGACAAAGAAGAATATGCTGTCAACGGACGCGAGCAAAACAGTAGACTTGCCCGGAAGTCTATAGCAGAGGAACAACGGCAACGCAGGCAAAAGAATCGCCCTACGAAATAGTACAAATATTCCATTATCCAGGTATTAACTATGACTATTAACAATTCAGACATAGCGATTATCGGTCTGTCAGGCCGGTTCCCAGGGGCAGATAACATTGATGCTTTTTGGCAAAATCTGCTCCAGGGGATAGAATCTATTTCCTTTTTTTCTGATGAGGAATTGGAGCTAGTCGAACGCTCTGTGCTGAGTCATCCCAACTACGTAAAAGCGGGCGCTGTTTTGCCCAACATCGATAAATTTGACGCTTCCTTCTTTGGGTACAGCAGCAAAGAAGCCGAACTAATCGACCCCCAACAGCGTATTTTTTTGGAATGCGCTTGGGAAGCTTTAGAAAGTGCTGGCTACGACCCAGGAATCTATAAGGGATTGGTGGGGGTTTATGCGGGTTCTGGCACGAACAGTTACCTAATCAACAATATCTATACCAACCAGCGCTTTGCTCCAAGTAGCATTTTCAAAGAACCAGCACTCGCTCTTGGGCTGAGCTTGGAGAATGAAAGAGATTATCTGCCCACACGCATTTCTTATAAATTGAATCTAACCGGACCTTCCATTAACATTCAAACCGCTTGTTCAACTTCACTGGTGGCGGTTCATATGGCTTGCCAGAGTTTGTTCAATGGTGAATGTGACATAGCACTTGCGGGAGGCGTTAGCATTTCGGTTCCCCAAAAGACGGGGTATTTTTACCAAGAAGACATGATGCTTTCTCCCGACGGACACTGTAGAGCCTTTGATGCACAAGCTAAGGGAACTCTATTCGGCAGTGGAGTTGGAATTGTTGTTCTCAAGTTGCTGCGAGAAGCAATTACCGATGGCGATAACATCTATGCTGTGATCAAAGGATCAGCGATTAATAACGATGGCGCTTTGAAACTGGGCTTTACGGCTCCCAGTATAGAGGGTCAGGCAGCAGTAATCTCCGACGCACTGGCGATCACAGAAATTGATGCGAGTACAGTAACCTATGTAGAAACCCACGGAACTGGAACGGCTCTAGGCGACCCCATTGAAATCACTGCGCTGACACAAGCCTTTCGCAGAAATACTGATGAAAAGGGCTTTTGTGCAATTGGTTCGGTTAAAACTAATTTAGGACATCTCGATGCAGCAGCGGGGATAGCGGGTCTGATTAAAACGGTACTGGCACTCAAACATAAATGTATACCACCCAGTTTGCATTTTAAACAACCCAATCCCAAGATTGATTTTGCCAACAGTCCTTTTTATGTCAATACAGCGCTATCAGAATGGAAAACCAATGGAACTCCTCGCCGCGCTGGGGTTAGTTCGTTTGGTATGGGAGGTACTAATTGCCATGTTGTTCTGGAAGAAGCACCTTCACTAGAGCCAGCCACCAATACCTTGGAGCAAGACTGGCATATTCTGTGCTTGTCGGCAAAAACCGAGAAGGCTTTGCAGGAACAGCAAGAGCGCTATGTAGCTTATCTGAAATCTCATCTAGACGCCAAGCTGGCAGATATTTGTTTCACCGCCAACACTGGGCGCAAGCATTTTAACCATCGTTCTTCATTTGTCGCGCAATCTGTCAAGCAGCTTCTGGAGCAATTGGAGACTGGTGCAACGGCATCGCGGGAAATAACCCCATCACCAGAGGCGATCGCTTTCCTGTTTACAGGTCAAGGGTCACAGTATGTCAATATGGGTCGCCAACTCTACGAACAAGCGCCGACGTTTCGGGAAACCCTGAATCGCTGCGATGAAATACTGCGTCCCTATCTAGAAAAGCCTTTGCTCTCAGTTCTGTATCCAGACCTTAACGCAGTAGGGGAGAATTATCAATCCAAAATCAACGAAACCGCATATACTCAACCTGCCTTATTTGCTCTGGAATATGCCTTGTTTGAGTTATGGAAATCTTGGGGCATAGAACCTGATGTAGTCATGGGTCATAGTATCGGGGAATATGTCGCTGCCTGTGTCGCTGGAGTCTTCAGCTTGGAAGATGGCTTGAAACTGATTGCTTCTAGGGGTAAATTAATGCAAGCCTTGCCCCAAGATGGGGAGATGGTAGCTTTGTTGGCGAGTGAGTCACAAGCACTCGTTGCGATCGCACCCTACAGCACATATGTTTCAATTGCAGCCATTAATGCTCCCAACAGTGTCGTTATTTCCGGTCAGCGCAAGGCGATAAACGCCATTTGTGCCACTTTAGAAGCTTCGGGAATTAAAACTAAAAAACTAAATGTCTCCCACGCCTTCCATTCACCCTTAATGGAACCCATGTTAGGAGAATTTGAACGAGTTGCCCGACAAGTCAACTTTTCTTCGCCAAAAATTAAGCTGATTTCTAATGTTACTGGTACTTTGGCGACTCTTGAGATAACAACCCCAGAATATTGGTGCCGTCACATCAGGCAGCCCGTCAGATTTGCGCGTTGTATAGAAAGCCTAGAAGAGCAAGAAATAAATGTGTTTGTAGAGATGGGTGCCAAGCCTATCCTATTGGGAATGGCTCGTCAGTGCCTACCCGAACATTTGGGGCTATGGCTACCTAGCTTGCATCCCGACCAAGAAGATTGGCAGGAACTATTAAGCAGTTTGGCACAGCTATATGTGCATGGAGTGCCAATCGATTGGGTGGGATTCAATCTCGACTATACTCGTCGCCGCGTTCCTCTGCCAACTTATCCCTTCCAGCGACAGCGCTATTGGGTAGAAGCGCCCAACGACAAGGAAACTCAGGCGCTTGCCCTCACCAACAATCTGACAAGTTCTAGACAGCATCCTCTACTCGGACAAAAGTTATGCTTGCTGGGAACTAAGCAAATTCGTTTCCAGAGTCAAATCAGCAAAAACTTCCCAAATTGGCTTCAGGACCATCGCGTTTTTGAAACGACAATCGTTCCGGGGACGGCTTACATAGAAATGGCTTTAGCTGCTGGGGTGGCAGTGGGGAAGACGGAAAATATCACCGTAGAGAATGTCATCATTCAAAAAGCACTAATTTTACCCGATGATGGCTCTGATAAGATAATTCAGTTGGTGTTAACTCCCCAACTAAATTTGTCTTATACTTTCGAGATTTTTAGCCTTGAAACGACCCCGAATGAAGATAACGAGGAGCCTCAAGGGATACTTCATGCTTCGGGAAATTTGTTAGTTAAAGATAATCAGTACCAAGTAGAAACGATAGATTTGGCAACCTTAAAAAGCCAATGTAAAGAAGAAGTTTCTACCGAAGCATTATACCAGCGCCACCGAGAGCAAAACATTAATTACGGTGAAAGTTTCCGGGCACTCGCTCAAGTTTGGAGACAGGGAACAGTAGCTTTAGGTAAAATCTGTTTAGCGGAAAAGTTGAGAGCGGAAGTAGAAGACTACCAGCTACATCCAGTCTTGTTGGATGCTTCCTTGCAGGTTTTAGACGCCACTTTTTTGGAGGATAATTATCAAAATACTTATGTGCCGATCGGTGTTGAGCGATTGCTTTTCTACTCTCGTCCTAGCGCTGACATTTGGTGCTGTGCTCAGTTGCGCCAAGGAAAAGATAGAAGCCAAAAAACTATCAGCGCGGATTTTCGGCTGTTTGCTGATGATGGAGAATTAATTGCGCTCGTAGAAGGGTTCCAACTGAAACACGCTCCTCGTGATGCGATGTTAGGCACGAAAGAAAAGTCTTGGCAAGATTGGCTATATGAGGTGGAGTGGCGACCCCAAGCACGTTATGGTCTTTTCCCAAACTATCTTCCTAATTCAGCAGAAGTTGGTTTGCGTCTCCAGTTCAGATTAACCCAGTTGAGGGCTCACCCAAGCTTGACAGCCTATGGTCAAGCTTATGCTCACCTGGAAGCTTTCTGTGTCACTTATATTGTGGCAACCTTACAGGAAATGGGGTGGGAGTTCCAGCAAGGAGCTACTTTTTCCACAGAGCAAATAGTAGAAAGCTTGGGTATTGTCACTCAGCACAAACGATTATTAAATCGGTTACTAGAAATTCTAGTGGAAGTTGGAATACTGCAACGATTTGAAGAAGGATGGGAAGTAGTTTCGTCTCCGGAAATTCATGATTCAATAGCTAAGATTGATTCCTTGTCTTACCCAGAAGCCGAAGCAGAAATAACGTTGCTCGATCGCTGTGTCTCCAATCTAGCTCAGGTACTCACAGGAAAGTGCGATCCTTTGCAGCTACTATTTCCCAATGGTGATACGACGGCTTTGATTAAGCTGTATCAGGATTCTCCAATTATGCAGGTGACGAATACTCTGGTGAAAGAAGCCGTGTTATCTGCTCTCGAACGTTTGCCTCAAGGACGAGGCTTAAGGATTTTAGAGATTGGAGCTGGTACTGGCAGTACAACTAATTACCTTCTGCCCCACCTTTTTACCTATCAAACAGAATACCTTTTTACTGACATCGGAGCGTTTTTTATTGCCAAAGCGCAGGAGAGGTTTAAAGATTACCCATTTGTCAGCTATCAAGTTTTAGACATTGAAAAAGACCCACAATCTCAAGGATTTGAACCATCACACTTTGATTTAATTGTCGCCGTCAATGTGTTGCACGCTACCAGCAATTTGCGCTCTTCATTGCGGCACGTTAAGCAATTGTTGGCTCCAGGAGGAATGCTGGTACTGATGGAGGATACTGCCCCCCAGCGTTGGATGGATTTAACATTTGGGTTAACAGAAGGGTGGTGGAAATTTAGCGATCGCGATTTGCGACCCAACTACCTGTTACTCCCACCGCAAAAGTGGCGGGAACTGTTACGAGAAACAGGATTTTCACAAGTTGAAACCATTTCGACCAATCAAGAAGCAAGCGAGCCAGCAATTTTACTGCCACAAGAAACGGTGATTGTGGCACGCGCTGAAGCTGAATCTCAGATAAGCACGCCAAGGAACTGGCTGATTCTAGCTGATACTCAAGGCACTGGTCAGCAGTTGGGTGAAATAATGCGCTCTTGGGGAGAGGTTTGTACTTTAGTTTTTCAAAGCGAAGAATACGAGCAGATAGCCTCAGGAGAGTTCAGAATAAATCCAGCTAATCCCAGCCATTTTCAGCAGTTGTTGCAGGCTATACCGACTGTAGCCGGAGTGGTACATCTGTGGAGTTTAGATGCGCCCGAAATCCTAAGTGTGACTGACTTAGAGGAGACCTCCAAAACTTGCTGTGGCAGTACGTTGCACTTAGTGCAAGCGCTTGTTAATAACTATACTAAGACTCCTCGCCTATGGTTGGTAACGCGAGGGGCGCAAGCAGTGAACGGGCACCATGTTGAACAGGTGGCTCAATCTCCCTTATGGGGGATGGGGAAAGTTATCGCCGTGGAACACCCTGAATTGAAGTGTGTACGGGTGGATTTAGACCCAATAGCGACAGGAAATGACGCGCAAATCCTATTTGAGGAAATTATTTCTTCCCTGTCAGCAGAAGGCACTGAAGACCAAATAGCTTTCCGCGGTCGCGATCGTTATGTACCCAGACTGGTAAACCATCGCCAAAGCCAAAAAACTTTAGGTCAAATGTCTTTACATAGCGATGGCACTTATCTGATTACTGGCGGTTTAGGAGGACTGGGATTACTGGTAGCGCAGTGGCTAGTTGAACGGGGGGCAAAACACTTAGTTTTGCTCAGTCGTAGTGGGTTCAATCCGAGTGCGAGCGAGCGATTGGAAAAATTGGAGCAAGCTGGTGCTTGTGTCAAGATAGTCCAGGCAGATGTGTCTGACAACAAACAACTGGATCGAGTCTGGAGTGAAATTGAGCTATTTTCACCGCCTTTGCGCGGAATTATCCACGCTGCCGGGGTTTTAGATGACGGCGTACTCCTACAACAGAATTGGCAGCGTTTTGATCGGGTTTTAGCACCCAAAGTACAAGGAGCGTGGAATTTACATACCTTAACCCAGAATCGGCCTTTAGACTTCTTTGTGTTGTTCTCCTCTGCCACGTCCTTGCTAGGTAACGCAGGTCAAGCGAATCACGCGGCGGCAAACGCTTTTCTGGATGCACTAGCCTCTTATCGTCGGATGCTAGGACTGCCGGGTTTGAGTATCAATTGGGGGACTTGGGCAGAAGTAGGAGCAGCGGCGAGAATGGGGCTAGTGGAGCAGTTAAGCCTCAAAGGAGAGGAAAGTATCGCTCCACAACAGGGATTGCAGGTTTTGGAGCAGTTGTTGCTAAATCCACCCGTTCAAGTGGGAGTCATGCCTATTAACTGGTCGAGATTTTTGCAACAGCGAAAGTCGTTGTCGCCGTTTTTCACCGATTTAGCAGCAGAAATTCAGCAATTGGGTTTCCGGTCTACATCTGTGACACCACAGGAGGGAGATTCCCTGAAGAAGGCTATCTGGTCTGGAATACCAGCGGAACGCCAGCAGTTGTTGGAATCTGGCATTACAGAACAAGTAGCGAGAGTATTAGGGTTTTCTACTACTAAGTTCGATAGGCAAGAATCGCTGATCAATCTGGGACTTGACTCTTTAATGGCGATCGAGTTGAGAAATAGGCTCAATAATGAGATGGGGGTGAACTTGTCTGTTATGAAAATCATGGAGGGTGTGAGCATTTCCTCTCTAGCAGAGGTAATGCTAGAGCAATGGGCATTGACTCAGATCCAGTCAGCGTCTCCATCCACTGAACTTGATGACACTATGGAGGAAATCGCTCTATGAATCTTAAGGAATTTGTAGCTGAACTCGCCCTAGCTGGTGTGAAGTTGTGGGTCGAAGGCGACCAGTTGCGCGTGCGTGCGCCAAAGGAGGTACTGACACCAGAGGTACGTAATTTACTGGCATTGTATAAGGCAGAGCTTGTAAAGTTGTTGCAAAAAAAGAGCAACGCAAGCGATACTTCCATACCCCAGATACCTGTTTCGCTCCGGAGGAATTTGCCTCTCTCTTTTGCTCAGGAAGGACTGTGGTTCTTGAGCCAGTTGGAGCCAACTAACCCCTTCTACAACGTACCACTAGCTCTGCGACTTCAGGGTTCTCTGAACGTTGTCGCTTTAGAGAAAAGCCTTAACAAGATTATTCAACGTCACGAAGCCTTACGTACCAACTTCACAACAGTTGAGGGGCAACCCGTTCAGATTATTGCTGAAAGCTTGACCTTGAGTGTGCAAGTTTTAGATTTGAGTGAGCTACCTTATCGTGAGAGAGAAATTGCTTGGGGGCTAAAAGCAAGAGCACAAGTCCAGCAACCCTTTGATCTCAGTAGCTCTGGGTTAATTAAAGCTTCTGTGCTGAAGCTAACACAGACAGAACATATCTTACTACTAACAATACACCACATTGTCTGGGATGCTCCTTCAGAGGGCGTATTGGTTAGGGAGTTAGCAGCCTTCTACACAGCCTACTGCAATGACTTGTCTTTAGAGCTACCAGAGCTACCGATTCAGTATGCAGACTTTGCTGTTTGGCAGCGCCAGTGGTTACAGAGAGATGTACTAGAATCTCAACTCGCTTATTGGAAGCAAAAACTTGCGGGTGCGCCATTCGTATTGGAACTGCCAACTGACCGAGTGCGAAAAGCAACTCAAACGTTCCGGGGGGCGTGTTACCGACAAGCACTCTCAAAAGAACTAACAGAGGCTTTGATGATTTTAAGTCAGCGCAAAGGAGTTACTCTGTTTATGACGCTGTTGGCGGCGCAGCAAACATTGCTTTACCTTTATACAGGGCAGACCGATATTTGCGTAGGCACGCCTTACGCAGGCCGCGATCGCGCTGAAATTGAGGGATTGATTGGATTGTTTGTCAATACGCTGGTGCTGCGGACTGATATATCGGGTAATCCGAGTTTTGAGGAGCTACTTTTGAGAGTCCGGGAAGTGGCGTTGGGAGCATACGCTCATCATGACCTACCGTTTGAAAAGTTAGTAGAACAATTGCAGTCAGCGCGTAACTTAAGCTACACACCGCTGTACCAAGTGAGGTTTGCGCTTCACCCACCGATGCAGATAGACCTGGAAGACTTAACGGTGAGTCCAGTAGCGGTAGAAACAGGTACGGCGAAGTTGGATTTGTTTGTAGCTTTCGTCAACACCGACTCTGGACTAATTGGGACGTGGGAATACAATACTGACCTGTTTGATGCCAATAGGATCGCACGAATGACCCAACATTTCCAGACCTTACTGGAGGGAATCGTAACTAATTCTCAACAGCGAGTTTCAGAATTGCCCCTGCTAACAGAGCGAGAGCGACACCAGCTATTAGTAGAGTGGAACAACACCACAAAAGAGTACCCTCAAGATAAGTGTATCCACCAGTTGTTTGAAGAACAGGTCTTGCGATCGCCTGATGCTATTGCGGTGGTTTTTGAAGGGGAGCAACTGACCTACAAAGATCTGAACCAACGGGCGAACAGAATAGGACATCACTTGAAAACTCTAGGCGTGGAGGCAGAAGTGCTGGTAGGCATCTGCGTGGAGCGCTCCTTAGAGATGGTAGTGAGCCTGCTTGGCATCCTCAAAGCTGGAGGGGCTTATGTGCCTTTAGACCCATCGTATCCCAAAGAGCGCTTAGCGTTCATGTTGCAAAACTCACAGCCAAAGGTGTTGTTGACTCAGGAGTGCTTGATAATAGAACTACCTGAACATACGGCACAAGTTGTTTGCTTAGATACAGATAGGCATCTCATTGCTCAACACTCAGAAGAAAACTTAAACCAAACAGCAACAGTTGATAATTTAGCCTATGTCATTTATACCTCTGGCTCAACCGGAAAGCCAAAGGGAGTCCAGGTGACACACGCTAATTTGTGTCACTACGCCCAAGCAATGAGTCAAGCACTAGATATCACAGCAGAAGATGTATATTTGCACACCGCATCGATTGCTTTCTCATCTTCTGTCAGACAGTTGATCGTGCCTCTGGCTAGTGGCGCTACTGTCAAAATTGCAACTTCTGAACAGAGAAAAGACCCGATGTCACTATTTGCGACAATTAAACAACATAGTGTGACAGTTATTGATATTGTCCCCTCTTATTGGCGTAACTGCATTCATACACTTGCTAGCTTAGAACCTGGTACGAAACAAGCACTGTTAGATAACAAACTGCGTTTAATTGTGTCGGCGAGCGAACCACTGCTGTCCGATCTTCCTACTCAGTGGACGTTTGGTTTTCAGCACAAAGCACGATTAATCAATATGTTTGGTCAAACTGAGACCTGTGGAATTGTTGCCACTTATCCAATACCGGCACAACAGGATGAGCCAATCAAAATTGTCCCTATCGGTCGCCAGATCGCCAACACACAAATTTATCTGCTCGACTGCCATATGCAACCAGTCCCTGTTGGTGTACCTGGGGAAGTGCATATTGGTGGTTTTGGACTGGCGCGAGGCTACCTCAACAGCCCAGAATTGACAAAAGAAAAGTTCATCCCCAACCCCTTTAGCGAAGAAGAAGGATCACGCCTCTACAAAACCGGGGACAATGCCCGCTACCTTCCAGACGGTAACATTGAGTTCCTTGGTCGGCTGGATCGTCAGGTGAAGATTCGCGGTTTCCGCATTGAACTCGGAGAAATCGAAGCAGCGCTAGCTCAACACCCAGAGGTACGGGAGACAGTAGTTTTAGCAAGGGATGACCAACCAGATAACAAACGACTGGTAGCTTATGTTGTTCCCAACCATGAAGCTCCTGCCACCAGTGAACTGCGGCACTTCCTCCAACAAAAGCTCCCCGATTACATGGTGCCAGTCGCCTTTGTGATGCTATCAACGCTACCTCTGTCCCCCAATGGTAAGGTAGATCGTCGCGCCCTCACGGCACCAGATGCGGAACTAAGTAACTCAATTGGCTTTGTCCCTCCTCGTGACACAGTTGAACAACAACTACAGCAAATTTGGTCAGAGGTTTTGAAGCTTCCCACTGTTGGAGTGAAGGATAACTTCTTTACCTTCGGAGGTCATTCTCTTTTAGCTGTACTCTTAATGGCTCAAATTTCGCGGCACTTTGGGAAAAATCTGCCCATAGCAACACTTTTCTCTAGCCCAACTATCGAACAGCTAGCTAGTTGTCTTCGATCCGAAACTCATTCCTTGCCTTGGTCTCCTTTGGTAGCAATTCAGTCTGGCAGCGAGAAGCGACCTTTCTTCTTTGTGCCTGGAGTTGGGGGAAATGTGATTTACTTATATGAGCTAGCGCGTCATCTTGGATCTGAGCAACCCTTCTACGGTTTGCAAGCACGGGGACTTGATGGGGAATCAGAGCCTTTTACACACTTGGAAGAGATAGCCACCTACTATATTGAAGCAATACAGAGAGTTCAGCCCTCTGGTCCGTACCTTCTGGGAGGGCATTCGTTTGGAGGTGTAGTTGCCTGTGAGATGGCAACTCAGTTGCTCAAACAGGGGCATGAGGTCGCTCTACTTGCGATTATCGACGTTGTTGCGCCAATTGTTGGTAATAAGCCGAATTGTTCTGATGAAGATGAGGCGGCATATCTTTTTGATTTTGCCAGCTACATTGAATATATGTTCTCCTTAAACTTGGAGGTATCTAAAGAAACTCTCGCTTCCCAATCTCAGGAGGAGCAATTGAACTATCTCAAAGAACGGTTGATACGGGTCAACTTGTTACCCCCTGATGCGGGAATAAGGTTAGTACGGGGGCTAGTGCAAGTATACATTGCGTCCCTGAAAGCTCATCGTGCTTATTTGCCTTCGGGGCTGCAACAGATTCCAATTACTCTTTTCCGTTCTAGCGAGGTTGATGTATTTGAGGGTGATACAGAAGAGTTGACACAAAGGCGAAAAGAACCTGCCTTGGGCTGGAACGAGTTTTCTTCTACTATACACATTCATGTTGTTCCAGGGAACCATAGCACGATGATGCAACAGCCGCACGTACAGGTGTTAGCCACACAACTGCTCTCTTACCTTGAGCAAGCACAGGCTCCATTGGCTTAGTAATTGGTCTGTTAAGTAGAAACATCTTGAGATAATTAACAAGCTCCTTCATTTGACTAAAGAAGCTCAATCATTATGAAAATAGGAATTTTAGACTCGAATCACAATCTACCCTTGCTAGTAGAACCTGAAACAGAACGCGAATCGTCTAATCTTGACTATCTTCTTTCATGGTACAGAGATAGTGAACTTTTAGAAGACAAATTTCTTAAACACGGAGCGATTATTTTTCGAGGCTTTGGTGTCAACACAATCTTGGCTTTTGGAAAATTTGTCAAATCTGTTTCAGGTAATTTAATGGATTATGTTGATGGAAATTCTCCCCGAACCCAACTAGCTAGTGGGATTTATACTTCAACCGAATATCCATCTGAATACTCCATTAGTTTGCATAATGAGTTATCCTACTCTAGCCAATGGCCAGACCAACTCTATTTTTGCTGTATTACTGCGCCTAAAGATGGCGGAGAAACACCGATTGCTGATAGTCGTCAAATCCTAAAAAGTCTTAACCCAAAGATTGTGGAAAAATTCACACTTAAACAAGTGAAGTATATCCGCAATTTACCTAGTAGTAATGGCATGGGAGTTTCATGGCAAGATTCTTTTAAAACTTCAGATAAGTCCCTAGTAGAAGAGCATAATAGAAAAGCTGGCATGGAATTTGAGTGGAAGAAGGATGGTGGATTGCGATTAAGCCAGATTCGCCCTGCTATTGCAACTCATCCTCATACAGATGAACAAGTTTGGTTTAATCAAGCCGAGCTATTTCATCCATCTACTCTTCCTAAAAATATATACGAAGCTATGATGTTTTATTTTGAGGGGAAGGAAGAGGAACTCCCTCACTATGCTTGCTTTGGCGACAATACTCCAATTGATGTTTCAATGCTAGATGAGATTAGAGAAACTATTGGTAAACAAACTGTTCTTTTTCCTTGGCAGGAGGGTGACGTTCTAGTCATAGATAATATGTTGGTTTGTCATGGACGAAGACCGTTTTTTGGTTCGAGGAAAATTTTGGTTTCTCTGTCAAATTTCTGATAACTTTAGCTGTAAGTGTAAGTAAATGTATCAATTCCAAGAGTCTCTTCCCAAACTGCCCTTGCCAAAACTCTCAGACACCTGCGATCGTTATATCGAGATGGTGACACCGCTGTTGAGTGAAACAGAATTAGAGCGAACCAAGGCAGCCGTAAGGGAATTTCAACAAGGGAGCGGAGTCGAACTACAGCAACAGTTGGAAATGGTTGATCGCTCAACTACTACTAACTATTTACAACAATTTAAAGAGGAAACCTATTTAGAAATGCGGTCCTCACAACTAAATATGAGAACCACAGGGGTGGCTTCGCCTGTCTTGACAACCTCGAAATATCCCTTCACCCAGATTGTCGCCATCATAATTTTTAAGACCCTCCAATTCCACCTGAAAATCAAATATCGGGAACTAGAGCCAGATCGGGATGTCTTTCGAGGAAACAAACCGCCCCTTTGTATGGCTCAGTATGACAATTTGTTTGGCACTGCGCGAATTCCTGGAATCAGGTGCGACAGCTTTCAAAGGGCGAAAAATTCCGAGCATATTGTGGTCATGCGACGGGATACATTTTACACCTTAAAGTTGCTCCCAGGAGATAAGTTGCCGACGGTGGAAGCTCTAGCACAGCAAATTGATTGGATTGTAGAAAATACTCATAAAGGGGAACCACCTGTGGGAGTGCTGACAGCCCTCCCCAGAGAGCGGTGGGTAACAGTTCGCTCCTACCTCATGAACCTAGATGCCCAGAACGCTCACTCTCTAGAACTATTGGATAGCGCTCTATTTGTTGTCTGTTTGGACGAAATAACACCTCCCGATTTGGAAACGCTAGCAAGAACTGCCTTCACTGGAGATGGTGGGCGAAACCGCTGGTTCGATAAACCAATCCGACTCGTTTTCAACTCTGAGGGTCAGTTCGCTGTAACAATTGAACACAGTAATGTCGATGGCTATCCGGTAGCGCGGTTGATAAACGAGGTCAACCGGGAGCTTGAATCTCTTGAACAATCCCTAACAACCTCCAGTTCAATCGAACTTGAACCCCCACAGCAACTGTGGTGGAAATTAGACCAAACACTCTTAGAAGAAGTAGCGCAGGCATTAACAGATGCAGAGAGTCTGAGCGAACAAATTCAGATGGGGATAGGAATTTTCAACGAATTTGGGTCAGACTTTATTCATCAGCATGGTTTAAGTGCTGATGCTGTGTTTCTCCTGTCGCTACAGATTGCTTACACTCGCCTGCATAGTAAGATTCCTACTGGCGCTTGGCAAGCTGTACACAACAGAGGCTTCCGGTGCGGGCGGCACGACTATGCATTGGTAGTTACACCCGAATCTGTAGAACTAATTCAAGCCTTTACTGAGGGAGCTTCAGACGAAGTGCGATATGAGTCCCTAAAACGTGCTGTTAACGCTCGTTTCTCGCGAGTGTTTGACGCTAAAAACGGGCAGGGAGTGGTCATGCACCTTTATGCACTTTATAGCTTAGCTTGCCATAAAGGTAGCGGTGTTCCCGATATTTTTCAAGATAAAACCTTTGAAGAATTTATCTTAGACCCAAGCTTCTCCGCTTCTACTCTAAGTAATAAAATGGGCGTAGAGATACTCTGCCCCAGTCCATGTCGCGACTATGGAATCGGCTATGTAATCGATCAAAACAAGATTGCCTTTGCTGTAACGAGTAAACATCTACAGCCGGAAAAATTTATTTTCCTTCTGAAGCAGTGTCTTTTGGAAGTAGGTGAACTTATTAGATGTACAGCGAAGAGCAAGTGAAAATCAATTATTCAAAACTGGAGATTTTATGTCTAACACAGAAAATTACATTGAATGGGATGATTATACGGAACTATATCAAGCTTACTTGGATGACCCGTCCGAGAAAGTTTTGTCTACAACTGTTTTCCCAAGAATTTTACAAATACTAGGTAAAGTATCGGGGAAAACAGTGCTAGATTTCGGTTGTTCTATGGGTCGATTCTCAAGAATAATGCACGATATGGGAGCAATGGTGACTGGTTATGATTTATCGCCTAAAGCGCTGGAGATTGCCAAGTCTCAGGATAGTAAGAGGAATATAGAATACTTGAGTAGACAAGAAGAATTACAAGAGAATTACTATGACATTGTTATTTGTATCATGGTCTTACTGTGTAATCCAAAAGCTCAAGCCTTTCAACTTGTAAACGATATTTACGCCTATACAAAGCCAGGTGGGATTGTTTGCTTTGTTAACACCAATGTAGCGACACTAGGACGTAGTTACCAAAGTTTTTTCCGCCAATTACCACAGGAGCAGAAGGAAGGAAGTCCATACCAAAATAGAATTTTCACACCAAAAGGATATCTAGTTATAACCGATTATTTTTACAGTCCGGAACATCTCAAACAAATGTTCGAGAATAACAAATTTAGGTTCTTCCTTACTTGGTATGCTAAACTAACAATTAAAATGCCAAGTAAGCAAACATCTATTTTTGTAATTTTCAAAATTTCTAAACCCATACGCCGAACGTTTTATTAACTTAAGCTTGTTATTTACACCCTCAACAACACCACTTGTTGTCCTATTATCAAAGTAAGCAATTATCTCATCAAGCCAATTGGTAATAGTATTTACAGTGGCACTAAAATATTGTTTTGCTCTTTGCTGCCAGATCCCAATTCTCAACAATCCCCTCAACCAATTCGTTTTTCTGTTTTCAAATATTTCTCGGAATTGTTCTTTTAATTTATGCATTATTGCGAGCCGAGGACACACTTTTTTAACTGACATTAATTTGCTCTTTTGCTTTTCGTTTAAACTCTCTTCATTCTTTAGTAACGCATACTTACTGTCATTTATTCCCTCTAATATTTCTTGGTATTCTGCTATTTTTTGAGGCGATTTAGTTTTTTTACTTAAATCTATTACTAGCCTAATTTCACGCTTTCTTTGTATGTCTAACTCCTTGTTAACTTGTACCATTACATGAAATCTGTCCGCTACTACTTGAACATTTGGCATAAGTTTTTTTACTAGAGTTTTGTAACCTTTCCACAAATCTATACTTACTTCTTCTATTTCTTCTAAAACCTCTGAACCCCATGAATTAAGGACTGGCTCGATTTCTGCTTGTGTTCTTCCTTTGACAATTGTAATTAATTTAGATTTTTCTAAATCTATTAATACGGCACAGTAATTTCCTTGACCTTTAATTAACGCTATTTCATCAATTCCTAGTTTTTTTAATCCTGATGGTTTTGACGATAATTCTCGTGACGCATCTGACAACATTCTTTCTATTTCTTCTGTTGTTACTACTCCTTGTTTTGCTACACTCTGGATATCACTTGATAAGACCGATTTGATAATTGTATTTCCTAGTCGTTTTGTATAAGTTCTTCGGTTGTTTACAAATTCCAATTTTTCGCTAAATGGTTTGCCACATTTTTTACATTTAAACTGTCGTCTGTTTATTTCTAAGAAGACTGGCTTTTCTCCCCATGATAAATCTTTTACTACGTATCGATGGTTTTGATGTAATTTATTACTTTTTGTCCCGCAATGATGACAATGACTTTCTTTATGAATTGACTCAACCTGTAATATTATTCCAATTCCCGGTACTTGACTCATTTGAGTTACTTTAATTCCTTGTATATTCAGAAGCTCTGTTAGAACTTTAGTACCCTTTTTTGTGTTCATGACTATAATTCGCTCCCCAAAACTAAGAGTGACTATTTATAGTTAACAATCAAACTAGCTTAAATGTCAAGCCTGACAAGGACTTGATTTGCATTTTGACATATTTGTTCAATTGATTTTACTGATTTAGCTATTGATTTAGCATAGTAAGTAAGGAAGAACCCAAATTTCAACTACAAGGGGAAGAAATAATAGCAGAGCGATCTATCCTCCATATCTTAAAGAAAAATTTAGAGTAGTAGCGCATAGTAATGATTTGGTAGTTTTGCTTATTGCTCTATTTTGAGTGTCGTTAAAATTTGTCGTCTGAGTAAAATTGAGCCAGGGTAGAAAGATTCGTGACTAAAAAAGTGATAGCAATAGCTGGCGAAAGAAGTATGAGGCAGCTTAGCCATAACTCGATTTAGGCTAAATTTTCGCTTCGAGATGCCAAATTTTTCTTCAATAGCATTGCGAATTTTCTCGTCTTCAAACAGCGGTTTATCGAGCGCACAATCTGAGTCTACGAATGACACAGTGACCCTGGGTGGTCGTGGGTCTGTCATCCCCATCCTTCCTTGCTTGCAAGATATAGTCTTTAGACTTGCCTTCTCGAAACATTTTGAGAGCAGCATGAGGTTTTTCTCCATAAATTTTGATGAGATGCTCAATGCAAATTTTGGGTTTTGAATTTGTCATTTTTTGACTTGGGTCACAAGTAACGAACGTGTTATGAAACCTTAAATATATCGTGCTTCATAAGCGTGATGGCTCGCACTTGCGTTGAGTCTTAATTTGTCGGGAAATTAGGGGTGCGATAGCTTCGCGAGTTAGAGCTTTCAGCAGCTCGCGCTCAATTGTTCCTATTGCCCCTTTGGCAAACTGCTCTCAACTTAACTTGTCAATAATATATTTCTCCTACTTTTCCTACTTTCCTAATTAAAAATCCAAGTTATTATAATAAGAAACAGCAATGGGAATAAATTCCATTGAGTCGCGGGCCCTAAAGGGACAGAGTTTTCAATCTCCCACATTTATCCTATAAAGCCTGCTCGATCGCCCGCCGCGCCAATTCCACCTGTTCCACAGCATCCAGATAAGCTAGCGCTGCTGCATCCCAAACCACTTTTCTCTGCATCCTGTTCAAGACGATTTTCCCAAACTCGTACACCGTGCCGAAGCTTTGCAGCCTGAGAATTCGCTCAGCTATTGAGCAAAAACTCGGCGTTGGGTTCAATATCGCCACCACATCTGATTGAAGGAGCGACACCACCTCTGAACCCATATCGACTTTCAAAGTCGCTCCAACTTCCACAATCCGGCCCCAAAATCCATTCCACTTCCTTTCCGCTATTTTTTCTTTAGGAATAAAAGGGATTTTGACAATAACCCATGCCCCCGCGCTGTCTGGACCAAAGGGCGTTTTGACTCCCTCACCCGTAATTGGTTCGCAAGGAGTGCAAGTTTTACATTCTCCACCGCAATCGCTTTCTTGAACCGGCTCGCTACTACTGCGGCCCTCGGTTTTCTTCGAGGCGGAAGATTTTCTCAAAGCAGCCTTAATCAGAGCTTTAGCTTGTTTGGGGGTTTTCGCTGCTCCCGACGAGATCGCAGCCAACGCCACTACTCGCTTGTCCTCCTGCATCTTCGCAAGTTGATACCCTACATCTATGCTGTGGTCATTAATAATGTCCAACCACTTTGCAGCCAATTCGGGGCGATCTTTCTTGAGCTCGTCGGCAGCTTTGATGGCAATGCGCCCTTTCCTGTAGTTCCTGCCGCACCCCAAGCCGACTATAGCCGCCACAATATTTTCCGTCAGTTCCATTTCCCTTGGAGTCAGACCTAAGTCGATCGGGTTCAATGGAAAATTTTCCATCAGCGGTTGCTGGTTGTCCGACGGCGGCTCTGCTGAGTCAGCAGCTTGCTGGCAAGCTTTCTTGGTAGCGTGTCTGTTCCTCAGCTCTCTAGCTATAGGCTCCACAACAATTCCTTCCCGAATTCTCTGTACTGGACTTTGGTGGCGGTGGCGGTTTTCTGCCACCAAGACGAAGAGCTCGTCATCTTCAGTCGGGAAGTGGCAGACAATAACTGGGACCAACTTCCAACCCAGCGCTGCTAGCGCCCTCCACCGCCGATGGCCGCTAACGATCGTGCCATCTGTTTTGACGGTCAGCGGTTGGACGTAGCCTTTGAGTTGGATCAACTCTACCAGGTCAGCAATACTTTCGGTGCTTCCGTAAATTTCCTCATTTCGAGGGTGAGGCTTGAGTTGGTCAAGACCAATATGCTGAATCGCGTCGCTGACTGAGAGCGACACAGTTTCATTTTTATTCATTTGGATAGCCCTGGTTGTTTATTTGGGGATTGGGGCTTTGTACCTTTGCCTGCTAAACCCAATAAGGTTTCCTAACAGAAAGCTGGGGTTATTCTCTGTCGGGCGGCGCGGGCTGTATCGGCAGGTCGCCTTCACTGTCAAAAGGTTCGCTGTCTTTACATTCTTAGAATAGCATATTTCTTCAACTAGCAACGCGCTACACTATGGTATAATAAAAGACTATTATGTTTAAAAAATTTTAACTAATTATTAATTATTATGATAGCGTTTATGATTAAAAGTGGAGAAGTAATTAAAATTAATTATAACAGAGCCTTTATCACCTTGTATTTCAAAATCACCCTTACTACAAACATAATGTCTGTTGGAGACTTTAGCCCATTTGTTACGAATCTTTCCAGATTTCTGGCATCTCTGTGAGGGTTTTATTTTTTGAGTAGCAAGCATTAACATTGGAGTGGCTTTGGTTTAATTAATAAGTTTTATAATGTGTTTTGCTAAAAAAAAATCCCGGTTTAACTATTCGAGGGGGTCTGGGGGAGCAATAAGTCCCACACCATAATTTTCGATTTGGTGTTGGGATACATGGACGCCCCCAGACCAATTTTATCCGGTCAATCAGGCGTAAAATCGGTAGCAGGTATAGGTTTATAGATTTGCAATTCTGTGTTAGACTTGATTGCATGACTCTGATCATGAACTACTGCTACCGAATTTATCCCGACGCCAGCCAAGAAGAAACGATGCTTCATTGGTTGGAAATTTCTCGCAAGGTTTATAACTACGCCTTGCGAGAAATCAAAGATTGGGTCAATTCGCGTAAATGTAGTTTAGATTATTGTTCGCTGGAGAGAGAATACATCGTTCCAGCCGACAAGCCATTCCCTACCTATTACGTTCAACAGAACGAACTTCCCAAAGCGAAGAAAAAGTTCCCGTTGTTGGGCGAAGCCCCTTCTCAAGTTCTGCAAACTACCATTCGCAGATTGCATGACGCTTGGAATTATTTTCAGTCGCGGGGGTTTGGCTTTCCTCGCTTCAAGAAGTTTGGAAAAATCAAGTCCATGCTGTTTCCTCAATTCAAAATCAACCCCATTACGGGATGGCAAATAAGCTTGCCCAAAGTTGGGAAGATGCCTATCAACTTGCATCGACCTATCCCAGAGGGGTTTGTGGTTAAACAAGCACGGGTGTTGAGGAAAGCTGATAGGTGGTTCGTTGTAGTGACAATTGAGTCTGATGTGTCGATACCCGAGGCTCAACCGCATGGAGATGCGCTGGGTATCGATTTGGGACTGTCCAAATATTTGACAACCTCGGATAAAGAGTTTATTGCTAGACCTCGATTCCTGACATCCTTGTACCGCAAGCTGGAATTGCTGCAACGTAAGTATGCCAGAACGAAAAAGGGTTCTAAGAACCGTGAGAAAGCTCGAATCAAGGTTGCCAGATTCCACAACCACATTGCGCTAGTTCGGAAGGATTGGCAATTCAAACTGGCTAACCATCTGTGTACCAAGGAAGGTATTGGGATGGTATTCGTTGAGGACTTGAACCTGAAGGCAATGTCCAGGGGGATGTTGAGAAAACATACCCTGGATGCCGCTTTTGGTCAATTTCTCAATCTGCTGGAGTGGGTGGCTAAAAAGCATCAAATCTACTTCCTCCGGGTCAATCCAGATGGAACATCTCAAACTTGCCCGTATTGCAACACGCATACGGGTAAAAAAGAGCTTTCCGAACGAGTTCATAGATGTGGTGAGTGCGGATACGAAACAGATAGAGATCATGCAGCATCAGAAGTCATTAGGTTGCGTGGTTTGGAACTCATCAGTACGCAAGGACTTTGCGGAATAGAAAACGCCTATGCAGTCGGTCTGCCGGGGATTGATGAAAGTCAGTCTAGGTCAGAGGCGAAATCCCGCAAGGGAAAAACTAGGAAAATCCAGCAGTGATGTTGAGAAGCCCACACCATAATCTTTGATTTGGTGTGAGAGGATGTCACCTTCTTGCATTAGTTAAACGAGGGGAATGAACACTCGCGCTCGCCCCTATATCGCCCCTACATCGCCCCTATATCGCCCCTATATCGCCCCTATATCGCCCCTACATCGCCCCTACATCGCTTCTACTTCGCGTTTCCTTGCTTTCTTAGAAGGAAACAGTTGGGCGATCGCCAGAATTGCAGGCAACATGGAATCCCCTTTACGCCCAAGCTTCAGCGAACCCTCTAAGTCAAGCAGCAGGGACACCGCAGACGAAAGGGATGTTAGAGAAGCAGCAGCTACTTCTTTTCTCAGAAAGTACACTCGCTTCGGGTTGGCAATTTGACAAATCCGGGCAATTTCAGCGTCTTGCTTAACTCCTCCAACTATCGCCGCTTTCACCCACAACCAAGTTCTAAATTGAGCAATCAGCGTCGCACAAATCGCCAGCGGGAAAGTTTCTATTGCCAAAAGTTCAAGTAGCAAACAAACTGCTCTCTTAGAGTTATTTTCCCTCAGCGCTTCGGCAAGCTGGAGGCTATTTTGAGTAGTTGAAGGAACCAGCGCTCTCACTTCCTTTAAAGTGAGGTTCGCACCCCTGCTGTAAGTTGCCAGCTTGTGTAATTCTGATTCAGCGCGAGCCGGATTGTTGCCGATCGCAATCGCCAAGTAATCAATAGCATTTGAGTTCAGCGACAGCCCTATTGCCAAAGCTTGAGTTCGGATCGATCGGGCAATGAGATCCGTTCGCCAGGGGGGAATAAGGTCGAACTCGAACAGCTTAGCTTGAGAAAGCAAGAATTTTGCCACCTTCAGGCGTTTGTCAATGGAAGGCGCTACAAAAACCAGGTGCGTCTTTTCCGGCACCTGCGGGAGCACCTGAAGAACCTCCAGCGCCTCTTCAGTAAACTGTTTGAAATTACACCCTTCTACCACCACTAACTTTGCTTTTTCCGTTGCCAAGGCGGGAGTCAGGGCGCAGTCAACCGCCTCATTCAATGCCGAAGCATCAAAGCGGTGATAATTGAAACTCATCCAAGCAGGATCGAGGTTCTTTTTAAAGGCAGAAAGCTTTTTGTGAATCGCGTGGAGGTCATCCCCTATCAGCAAGCTAATCATGGGTTCTTCTCCTCGAACAACACTTGATAGCGGACGCCCGTTGCAGCCAGAAATATCTTCTGCACCTTAGCCGCGTTCCGGTTGAACTTGTCCAGATATTGGGCGGGCACAGCCAGCACCGCTTTCTTTTCCGTCAGTGCTACCAGGGAAGCAGCACAGAGTAAAGCGCGGTTCTTCTCAGAAGTTGCTGAGAGCACTTTTTCCCAAATGGCTCGCTCTTTGGAACGAGGCGATCGCAACTTGGAGGTACTGGGCAGCTTCTGGGTGCGGTCGGGCTGCCAGGGGTTAGCAAGAGCGTTCTCTGCGGCGTAGGGTTTTAATTGTGGTATCCTCGCCAATCCCAGCAAGCAGAGTTCCAGCCACAGCGTTGGGTGAGCGCTCTTGCTGAGCTGCCATTCCGAAGCCCGCAACTGTTCGAGGCCAGCAGCGATCGCATTGCAGTCCCAAGCAGACGCAATTTCCATCAGCGCCGAGTGCGAAATGCCGCTAACTAGCATCAGCGAACAGTCTGGCACGCTCGTTGCAAGCAACAAGTCCCGGTAGCAGGCTAGCAGCGACGCCAGCAGCATTTTAGGGCTTTTCCCGCTGTCAATGAGTTCGCGGGACAGTTGCAGCAGCTTCAGCGCGTTGCCGGTGCGGGCCGATTTCAAAATTGCAACTAAATCAGACTCCGGTATCCGCCCCGACAGCTCCAATACGTGAGAGCTGGTAATTTCCTCTCCTAATAAGCTCAACTGGTCGAGCAACTGCAAGGCGTCCCTCATCCCGCCATTCGCGGCGCGGGCGATCGCAATTTTAGCTGCTTCGGCAATTGCAATTGACTCTTTCTCAGCTACCATTGTTAGCTGTTTGACAATGGCTGGGATTGGCAGCGATCGAAACAGAAACGTTTGGCAGCGGCTGTTAATTGTTGGCAGCACTTTGTGTTGCTCTGTTGTACACAAGATGAACACTACATGATGCGGAGGTTCTTCCAAACATTTTAGAAGAGCGTTAAAAGCTTGGGAACTCAGGCAGTGAACTTCATCTAAAATAAACACTCGGTAGCGGCTGATAACTGGTGCGAAGTGCGATCGCTCGATCAGGGCGCGAGCGTCATCCACGCCGTTGTGGGAAGCCGCGTCAATTTCAGCAACGTCTAAGCTGCTGCCTTTTTCAATCGAGCGGCAGGATTGGCACTTGCCGCACGGCTTTACTGTTGGTTTGTCTGCACTGGTGCAGTTGAGAGATTTAGCTAAAATGCGGGCCGTTGAAGTTTTGCCCGTTCCCCGTTCGCCGGCGAACAAGTAAGCCGGAGCAATTTTATTAGTTTTGACCGCATTGGAAAGTGTCCTTTGGATGTACTCCTGTCCGGCCAGTTCAGACAAGCTACGAGGGCGGTATTTTTGAGGTAATGCTGCGTACATGATTGAATGGTTAGGTGTAGTGCGATTCGTTGAAACGTGAATCACGGTAATCAGTCCGTACATAACGTTTCCAGCCACAAGGCTGAACTCTCGGTC